>JAFGIU010000066.1 GCA_016929445.1 Candidatus Omnitrophota bacterium | reverse complement strand
TTGATTACGGGCAGCGCCATCGCCGCGAACTGGAAGCGGCCCGGGCCATTGCAGAACAGGCAGCCCGTCCGTTGGAAGTGATATCGATTCGCTTGCCCTGGGGCGGATCCAGCCTTCTGGATACGGATATCGACATTCCTGTAAGACGAAGTCCGGAAATTATGGGATCACAGATCCCGTCTACTTATGTGCCTGCGCGCAACACGATCTTCCTTTCTTTTGCTCTTTCCTATGCGGAGGCCATCGGGGCCGGTGCAATCGTCATCGGCGCAAACCAGGTGGACTATTCGGGTTATCCGGATTGCCGGCCCGGATATTACGCGGCATGGGAGAACTTGATCCGCACCGGAACAGTGGCGGGCGTGAAGAATCCGGATCCGGTGCAACCTGCGATTCGCATTGAAACTCCGTTGATTGATTTGACCAAGGCGCAGATTATCCAAAAAGGCTTGGCCTGGGGTGTTCCCTACGAGTTGACCTGGTCCTGTTACTCAGGTAAAGAGCGCCCCTGCGGAGTCTGCGACAGTTGCGTGCTGAGAGCCAAGGGTTTTTCCGAAGCGGGGGTTACGGATCCTACCTTCAAGGGGGTCTTATGAAAGCGCCGGTTCTCGAAGTCTTTCGCTCCTTTCAGGGCGAGGGCGCTTTTGTGGGTGTTCCTCAAGTCTTTGTCCGTTTCCGGCAATGCAACATGACCTGCGTGTATTGCGATGAGATGGACAAAATGCAGAACGCTCCATGGGACGAGCTAAGTCCGGAGGAACTGACGGCTCAGGTCTGTGCCCTCGGCGGCCCGGATGAAATCCACTCGGTTTCCGTCACAGGCGGGGAGCCGCTGCTGTATACTCCGTTCCTCCGGAAATGGCTTCCGCAACTCAAGGCACTCGGCTACGCAATCTACCTGGAAACAAACGGAACTCTGCCCGAGGCCCTCGCGAGGGTGATCGAATGGGTGGACTGGATTGCCATGGATCTCAAGCCTTCGAGTTCTACGGGGGACCGGGACTGGCAGACAGCCCAGGAACGCTTTCTCCGGCTTGCCGGTAAGAGATTGTTGTGTCTGAAACTCGTCGTCTCCGCCCAGTTGGTGGAAGAAGATGTGCGGCAGTCCATTGAAATGTGCGCGCGCAGTGCGCCGCAAATACCGTTTATCCTGCAGCCGGCCACCCCGGCCCGTGCAATACTGGAACAGGTGCCTCGAGAGAGCTTGCAACGCTGGCAGCGTTTTGCGAGTGAGAAATTGAGTGATGTGCGGACCGTCCCGCAAACGCACAAGCTTGTGGGATGGCGCTAATGGACCACAAAGCATTGGAGGCCAAGATGAGTGAAATTGCACGGCAAGGCGGGCGCGCTCATGATGCTATGCGTCCTGCGTCTATTGTGCTCGGCGTCAACAAGTATGCAGAGGGGTCCTGCCAGATTGAGATGGGGGACACCAAAGTTCTTTGCACTGCTTCTGTGGATCCCAGTGTACCGCCGTGGCTTAGAGGCGGCGGGCGGGGATGGATCACGGCTGAATACAGCATGTTGCCGCGGGCCTGCACTGAGCGCACTCCCCGGGATGCTGCCAAGGGAAAGATCAACGGCCGGAGTGTGGAAATTCAAAGACTGATCGGCCGCAGTCTGAGATCCGTTGTCAATCTGAAGGCTTTGGGCGAACGATGCATCTGGGTGGACTGCGATGTGCTTCAAGGAGACGGCGGAACACGTTGTGCCGCAATCACCGGAGGTTTTGCAGCTTTAGGCCAGTGTTTGCGCGGTTTGCAAAAGGCGGGACAGGTTCCGAAAGAGGTGCTTGTGGATTATGTGGCTGCCGTCAGCTTGGGGGTCGTGGGCGGAAAGATCTTTGCGGACCTGGACTATGCCGAAGACTCCTCTGCCGAAGTGGACTGCAATTTAGTGATGACAGGGAGTGACCAATTGGTGGAGGTGCAGGGGACCGGTGAACAACGTCCCTTTTCCCGGGAGGAACTCGATCAAATATTGCGAGTGGGCGCCGAACGGATTGCGGAATTGATCGCCTTACAAAGAAAAGCCCTGGATTCGATCGCGTGAAAGAGCTTTTGATTGCCACCCAGAATCGCCACAAAGTTCAGGAGATTATGGATCTGCTCCAAGGCCTTGAGATTCGTATCAGTTCGCTTGCGGATTATCCGGATGTCCCTGAAATTATGGAGGACGGAAAGACTTTTGAGGAGAATGCCTATAAAAAGGCATTCGAAGCGGCCAAGTGGCGGGGATGTTGGGCCCTTGCCGATGATTCGGGTTTGGAGGTCGATGCTTTGGGCGGAGAACCCGGCGTGCACAGTGCGCGCTATTCCGGGGCCGGAGCCACAGATGGCTCAAATAATCAAAAGCTTCTCCGGGATCTGGAAGGGGTTCCCGAAGAGAGCCGCACTGCACGGTATGTGTGTTGCCTGGCACTGGTCAGCCCGGAAGGCGGCAAAGAAGATGTGCGTCAAACCTGCGAGGGCCGCATCGCTTTAGCGCCCCGCGGTGACGGCGGATTTGGTTATGATCCTCTATTTTACTATCCTGAATTCGGCCGGACCTTTGGAGAGGTTTCTTTGGAGGACAAACAAAAGGTAAGCCACCGGGGCAAGGCCATCCGGCGCATGGCGGAAATTATCTCCCAAGCTGTTTTAGCAGCGGAGTGATCATCTGGTCAATCCTCGGCTTACTCCGGTCTATCTTTGGTTCCTTCACCGTTCCGCGCACGCGGAATTGGCTCATTACTGAACCTGTGATCACGTCCAACACCTGCCCCACCGTCTCATTGGTGTTGGATCTTTGCCGGAAGTTCGGGGAAAGCTTGGGATTGACAGCAAAGTCCAGCGTCTGATCCAATCCCACTGAACCTTGAACCTCGATATGCAACTGATTCGAAGTCAACAATAAATCCTGCGTATAGAAGCGCTCTTGATGCAGCTCGAAGTTCCCTCCGGCGCCGGTAATGACGCCGGCATTTTGCATTTGGGGGATGAGCCGGATGACTTGTTGGATGGAGTCCAGGACCGGGAGTTCCCCCAAATTTCCGTCGCGCGCGAGCAACGTGGCCCCTCCGGTCCAGCTCTTGCGGTCCGGCAGCGACCCCCGGAAATAAAATTCTCCCCCGCCGGTGCCTTCCAAAGTCTTCGGGGTATTGTGCGTCCCTGCCAAAAGGCGCAGATCCACGCCGTCCAAACGGCCTTGGAGTTGAAAAGGCTTGCCGGCTTGGACAAAGTCACAGTCGCCGACCACATTGAGTTGGCCGCCGTAAGGATTTAAGCTGAGTTGAGTGACACGGAGCATTCCCGAATCCATCAAGATTTTGATGTCAACATTTCCTAAATCCCAATCCTGCCAAGTCATTTTCCTGCCTGAAATCAGATAATGCCCTGCCCAGGACTGCGGATTGTGCAGCTCGCCGGCGAACTGCAGCTGGTGCTTCCAGCCATCTTGATAGGAAAGGTCATTGAGCAAGAGGGGGACAGGCGGTGGGAAGTAGTCCACGTCTGACCGGAATACCTCGCCGGCTCCGCTCAACTGCACATGCCGCGGGCCGCTAAGGTCCATCTTTCCGTTCAGGGAGAACCGCGAGAGGCCTCGCTGCAAACTGACCTGATCCAAAAGAAGCAAAGGAGGTTTGTAGGACCCGGCCACTTTGGCTGTAAATTCTCCGGATTCCGCTGAAAGTCTGAATTCCGGGGCCCGGAGATGAGCGACATTGCCGTTAATGTAGAAAAGCTGACCGCCTTGACTGAGTTTAAGGTCCTTGAATGCCAGTTCTCCGCCGGGATAGTCCAGATCGATTTGCCCTGCGAGAGCAATCGTTTCATCGCCCAAGCGCTCAGGCAAATCCAACTCCAGGTTTTCCAAGAGAATTTGGGACCGGAGGGTCAAGTCCCCAGGATGCAGCAGGCTTCCGCCCATTTGGCCCTGGACCTTAAAGAGACCCCGCGGCGAGTACTCCTCAAGCAGGGGCAGATATTCATACGCAAGAGGAAGGAGATCCTCCAGGGTTGGTTCGGCGCGATAATCCAGGAAGACCTGACGCTGCGGGGTTAAAGAAAGCGTGCCTTTGATTTCTGCGGGACCGCCGAAAAGCGTTCCCAGCAAGCGGTGGATTCTAATCTGTTGTCCGTCGAGTTCCAACTGGCCTTTGAGATTCTGCACGCTTCCCACATGCGGAATTCCGAGGAACGCACCTTCATGGATAAAACTCTCGATCTTAGAGGCCCCTGCGTCATAGGCCCCGGCATCAAAGCGCAGGTCTAATTTGTTTTCACCTCTTCCGGAAAACTCTCCCGCAGCGAATTGAGCATCCAAATCGAAAAACAAAATTCTGCCTGTAAGCCGCTCAAGACCGTTGGGGTTGCCGCGGAATTGAATGCGTACGTCAGCCGTGCCTTTTCGAATCTCAACTTGGGGCGTGGGGGAGAGCTTTGCCGCGGCCGGGAGCGAAATTTCCGGTACTTGAAGGCTTCCGGTCCAGTCCTTGGTCACCCAATTGACACTGAAAGTCAGGACGGGGGAGATCTCAAGCGGAGAGACTAACTCGGATTCTATCCTGACGCCGGGTTGTCCGGAAAGAATCGCCCAGGGCAGCACATGAAGATCGAAGCGCGACCATTCCATGGCTGGAAGAAAGTCCTCAGGATCGGCGATGTCTTCAATGCGAATGTCCTTGAGTTCAAGGCTGAGGGGACCGCTGATTCTTACGCTGCCCACCTGAACCGGCCGGTGAAGGGCATTTGAAAAGAGCTCCGAACATTCTTGCGGTCCTTGTCCCGGCAGCCAGACCCGGCTGAGGTAAACGGAGGCTCCCGCCACAAGCAGGACCCAAAACAAGAAAGCGTAGAACATCCACCAAAGGACTCTGAACAAAGAATTGCGCCGGCGCATGCCCGTATTCTATCAGATCGATACAGCCAAACCAGTCCCTGCCGGTTTGACACTGCCATTTTGGGGTTGATAGAATGCCTCACCTTGAAATATGAGGGTTTACGGGGTGTGGCTCAGTTTGGTTAGAGCGCCTGCTTTGGGAGCAGGAGGCCGGCAGTTCGAATCTGCCCATCCCGACCATTGCTTCTTGTCCCCGTTTGGTGCCGGAGCGGGCCGGCTTTGCCGGTCGCGAAGACACACCAGGAAGGGGAGCAGCCAACACGATTTGTCGTTGGCGTTGGAGGGGAAACAGTGGGCTTCCCCCCAAAGAGTTTGCGCCTGTAGCTCAGGTGGATAGAGCATCTGCCTTCTAAGCAGAGGGTCGCACGTTCGAGTCGTGCCGGGCGCGCTTATTCCGGAAAGATTATCCCATTCGATGAAATCAGGTGCTCGCTGGCTCGCGGCGATTCTTCTTTTTGCAGGCCTTATTCTCCTGGCCCAGGTAATCGCGCTGGCGCGGGCCAAGGCCGCGCTCACTGATGTGGTCTCTGAATACATCGGCCCGGGTTTGCACATTGAACGGCTGCGCTGGCGCTTCCCTATCGGTTTTGCCTTTATGGACATCCAGTTCAAAGACCCTGAGGGGATCAGTTGGTTTCGCGCCGATGCCGTTGAGGCCCGCGTTCGCCTGAGTTCGTGGTATCCGCCCCAGGTGAGCATTGACACTCTGAGAGTAAGCAACCCTTGGCTCAAACTGCAGCGGGATGAACACGGAAAATGGGAGGAGACCGGCTCCAGGGCCTTTGCCATGTGCGGAGCCCTGCTTCAGGGAATGGGGATTTCTGCAGGAGTGCAGGACCAACCCGTGAGCGCAGGGCTTTCCGTAGAGAACGGCTCTGTGGAGTTGGAATTCCGGGGACCCCGTGAGGCGCGCATTGGTTTGGCCGAAGTCTGGATGAATGCCTCGCATGCGGGAACGGAACTGGAGCGGGTGTCGAACCGGGTGCATTTGGAGTTCCGCGGGCGCTTGGGGGAGCCGGAGGCGGAATCCAGGGGAAGCTTCAATGGTTACGCCTGGTTTGAGTGGCCGGCGCGCGAGATGGTGGCGACCCTGAATCTCGAAGAGCTTTCGCTGCTTTATTTGATGCCTCTAATGCCGGAGACATTTGGAACGATTCAAGGCGGCAGTATCGAGGCCCTTGTGGATGCGCAGGCAAAGGGCGGGGACTTGTGGATTGAATCGGATATGGTGGCCTCCGGCGTGCAAATCGATCTGGGGGATCCGGAAGAGCCGGAAATCATGGGACTCCCCCGGGATCAGGCAGAGGGCTTTTTGGAGCGTTGCGGAGGCCGTATCCCCATTGATTTACGACTGGAAGGTCCGCTTAGTGATCCTGGGGCCTTGCGTATTGCGCGCTTGTATTCTACACTCATGGCTCAAGGTTCCGAAGCGCTGCAATCTATGACACTCCGGCAGGTTCTGTCAGGAGAGGCCCTCACCGAGGCATTCTTCCCCAAACCGAAGATGGAAGAATCTGCCGGGCCGCTGGATTTGGGAGAATTCCTGGACAGGCCCAAAGAGAGTGCCAGTCTGCCCGAGGATCCGGCGCAGGGCATAGAACCGCATCCGGAGACTGCGGGTTTGGATGAACCAATTCCTCCATCATTGGACGAACCCATTCCTGTATTTGAGGAAACACCCGAGCCGGTGAAAGAGCCGGAGGAACCAGGGATTTTAAACAAGGGCCCGGTCATGAATTTTGGGCCGCGGAACTAGTGATTTTGGTGAGAGTAGCTCAGTTGGTTAGAGCACCTGATTGTGGTTCAGGGGGTCGGGGGTTCGATTCCCCTCTCTCACCCCAAATGTTACTCCCACGCGAACCGGCGCATTTCTGTGCCACAGTTCGGGTGGGAGTTTTCTTTTTATTTTGCTTTAAAGGATTATAGGAAGCTGTTGATCATAGCGGGTTGTTTCATTGATTAGGCCCTCGTCAATGATGAAGTTCAGCGACAACCGGAGCTGTTTCCTCTCTTGCGTGTTTTAGCTGATAGAGTTCCATTGCCATCAAGATTTCTTATTCCTGGCAGCGCATCAGCTAATCTGATCAAACATGCTTCTGAGTCATTGGCCGGAAGGGTCGAGCGCATAACGATAGGGGGGTTTTCTTTAGATGAAGTCGGTAGGGAATACACGCAGAGTTTTGTTGAAAGAGACCTCCCGTTACATGGTGTATCGCTGCCTCCAACTATGGATAATTTGTTGGCGCATCCCAAGTTCGGAGCCTCATGGGAAGGTTTTGTTATAGAGGAGGTTATTCGCTCTGTTGAACCGCACGGGATCTATTTTGGGGCGACGCATCAGGGCGCGGAAATTGATTTAGTGTTCAACAAAGGCGGGCGGATGTATGGTGTTGAGATCAAACGAGCCGATGCCCCGACGATGACGCCGTCAATGCGGATTGCCTTGGAAGATTTAAACCTCGAACGTATTGCTGTTATTTATCCCGGGAAACAACGTTATTCCATCCATAAGCAAGTCGACGTTGTGCCGTTTGATGAGATACTGGGTGGGATAAAAAGCATATTTGGGTAGTTATATGGATTGGAAATTTAAAAGAAAAAAATGATACATTATCAGAGAATGACTTGCCTAGTGAGGGCAACGAATGATCAATTAGAGGTGAAGAAAGTCTGATTCTGATTTTGCGCCCATAGCTCAGCGGATAGAGCACTGGTCTTCGGAACCAGGTGCCGGGGGTTCAAATCCCTCTGGGCGCGTTTTGCGCTGAACTCAGTGCCTGCTCATTGATGTAACCCACTGCAGTTGACACGCTTTTGTAGGCTGTGATAACATCGCCGTTGCCCGCATAGCTCAACTGGCTAGAGCAGGGGACTCTTAATCCCAAGGTTCAAGGTTCAAGTCCTTGTGCGGGTACTTTTTCCAGCCCTCGGTGTTCGATTAGATACCCGCAAAATCTTCAGGATGATGGACGAGACTCGAGGGCGGATGGCGGAACTGGCAGACGCGCTAGATTTAGGATCTAGTGGGGCAACCCGTGGAGGTTCGAGTCCTCTTCCGCCCACCAGTGGTTGCGGCGGCACGGGGTATAAGATTTTACAAGCGGGAGTAGCTCAGTTGGTAGAGCTCCACGTTGCCAACGTGGTTGTCGAGGGTTCGAGTCCCTTCTCCCGCTCCATGTTTTACCTGGGTCAATCCAGGGTTGGTTAGGGAAGCAGAGCAGTCAAGGCACTCATCGATCAATACTTAGGAGAATTTTCATGAGAATCATGGATTTTCTCGATGCGGAAGCGGTTGAGCCCAATCTGAAGGCGACTGATAAAAAGGGCGTCATTGAAGAGATGGTTGGGTTGCTCGTGAGGGCCGGATCCGTCAAAGAGGCAGATAAGACAGAAATCACCCGCGTTCTTTTGGAGCGGGAATCTTTGGGAAGTACGGGAATTGGCCAAAGCGTGGGTATTCCGCACGGCAAAAGCGACCGTGTGGATACACTTGTGGCAGCCTTTGGCAAGTCCAACTTGGGTGTTGACTTCGACTCGTTGGATGGCGCCCCCGTTCACCTCTTCTTCTTGCTGGTTGCGCCGCACGATTCCGCGGGCCCGCACCTTAAAGCATTGGCGCGGATCTCCCGGCTTTTGAAGGACCGTTTCTTCCGTGAAGAGCTGAAGAAGTCTATGGAGCAGAAAGCCTTGGTGGAAATCATCCGTGCCGAGGATGAAAAGGTCCAATAGGAGTCGGTATATTTGAGTGGATGACGGCCATTGGAAGTGCAGCCATGCCCACATTGCGGCGTACCGTAGTGATTCATAATGAAGAAGGTTTACACGCGCGACCGGCTGCACTATTTGTAAAGGTGGCGAAAAAGTTTGATGCGAGTGTTTCTGTCCGGCGCGGATCCCAAAGGGTGAACGGGAAGTCGATCATGGGGATCTTGATGCTGGGGGCAGGCAAGGGCGCGAAAATCACGATCGAGGTCGAGGGCATTGACGCTGAGGAGGCGTTGGAGGAGCTGATCGTCATCGTGGAAGAGAATCTCGGATAGTGGGGAATCCGGATGGAACTACTCAAAGGGATACCAGCTGCTCCAGGGATTGCTGCAGGCAAACTCGTTGTCCTCAAGCGCGCAGACTACGTTGTCCACCGGCGTGAGATAGCCCAGGCCGATCTCAATCCGGAGATTGAGCGCTTCCGCCAGGCGCTTTCCAACACGCATACTGAAATCCAGGAAATTTACAATAAGGTGGGCTCGGAGATCGGCGATGCAGAAAGCCAGATCTTTCAGGCGCACCTTTTGCTTTTGGACGACCAAATTTTCATTGAGGAAATTGTCGGCCGGATCAGACAAGAGCGTTTATCGGCCGAGTATGTCCTGTCGGATGTTCTTCAGCAGTATGTCTCGGCTTTTTCCCGTATTGACGACGCTTACCTCAAGGAGCGGGCTTCCGATATCGACGATATCGGCAAGCGTATACTCCGTCATCTCCTGGGGATTCCCCACCACTCCTTACAGAATCTGAACGAACTCTCGGAACCCTCAATTATTGTGGCGCATGACCTGACTCCCAGCGAAACCGCGGTCATGGACAAAACCAAGGTCCTTGCCTTTGCCACAGATGTCGGGGGCCCTACTTCTCATACGGCCATTATTGCCAAGTCTTTGGAGATCCCCGCGGTCGTCGGGCTGGGAGACGCGACCGAGCGCCTCAACGACGGGGCCAGAGTGATTGTCGATGGCTACAAAGGTGTGGTCTATCTGGAGCCCGATGAGGCCCTCTCCAGGGAATACAAAGAAACAGAAAAGCGTTTGGCCAAGCTGGAGCGCGGCTTGCTGCAGTTGCGAGACCTGCCCTCGGAGTCCCTGGACGGACGCTGTGTCAATCTTTCCGCCAATATCGAGCTGCCCGAGGAAGTCTCTTCTGTCATCGAACACGGGGCAGAGGGAATCGGCCTGTACCGGACTGAGTTCCTGTATATGAACCGCAAAGAACTGCCGGATGAAGAGGAGCAACTCCAGTGCTACCAGGCAGTGGCCCGGCGATTGTGTCCGAAGCCTGTTATCATCCGAACCATTGATTTAGGGGGCGACAAGCTGGCTTCCTTGCTGGCTTTGCCTGACCGGGGGGACATGGAATCTTACCGCGGGTGGAGGGCGATTCGTTTCTGCCTGGCTCACCCGGGGATCTTCAAGATACAGCTTAGGGCTATTCTCAGGGCTTCCGTGCACTGCAACATACAGATCATGTATCCCATGATTTCAGGCCTGGAGGAACTGCAGGACGCGAACGGACTGCTCGAAGAGGCCAAGCAGGAACTGCGTGACCAGGAGATCCCCTTTGATGAACACCTGCAAGTGGGCGCAATGATTGAAGTGCCGTCCGCTGTTTTGGCCGCCGATATTTTGGCGAAAGAAGTCTCTTTCTTCAGTATCGGAACCAATGACCTTATCCAATATGCCCTTGCGGTCGACCGGCTCAATGAAAAGACAGCCTACCTTTATGAGCCCACGCATCCGGCAATTCTGCGAATGATTCAACATGTGGTCAAAGTCGGGCATGAAAATAATCTTTGGGTGGGCATGTGCGGTGAAATGGCTGCTATGCCTGCTTGTGCGCTTTTGCTTTTGGGGTTGGGAATGGATGAGCTGAGTGTTTCCGCTGCCGCTCTGCCGGAAATCAAAAGAATTATCCGGAATGCTAATTACGAACAAGCCAAGCTCGTTGCTGAAAAGGCCTTGAGCTTTCCCACCGGCAAGGGGGTCCTCGAATACCTCCAGACCGAACTCAAGAAGCTCTCCCCCGAACCGGTGGAAGAAGGTGCCTAGACCTCTAGACGATCCGGACCAGATCCAGGCAATTGACTCCCACGGGATGCTGGGGCTGCTCAGTGCTTTTCCCGAACAATGCGCGCACGGCATTCAGATGGCGGGAGGCCTGAGCTTTCCGCCACACTACGCTGATTCCACCTGCATGGTGGTTGCCGGAGTGGGCGGTTCCGCAATCGGGGGAGATCTTCTGCGCTCCTACTTAGTGGACCGCTGCCCGGTTAGTCTGGAGGTGAGCCGCCACTATTTTGTGCCCGCCTATGTGGGGTCCAAGACCTTGGTTGTGGTCTCGAGCTATTCCGGTGAAACCGAAGAGTCCCTGAGTTCCTATGCCATGGCCCAAAAGCAGGGGGCTAACCTGGTTGTTCTCACCACAGGCGGGCGTCTGGGGGATCAGGCTGCTGCAGAAGGGGTGCCTATGATCAAGCTCCCCTCCGGGCTTCCTGCCCGGGCAGCCCTGGGCTACAGCTTTTTTGGGCTTTTGGCCATCGCGGAAAAGATGGGCTGGGCGCGTCCTTCCGAAGGCGAGATTGCTGAGACGGTGCAGGTGCTGAGCAGGCTTAGGGATGAACAGCTCGGTCCGGAAGTGGCCAACACGAAAAACCGCGCCAAGATCCTCGCCGAAGCCTTAAAAGGGCGTCTCCCGGTTATTTACGCGGATGCGGATCTCTCGGACGGAGTGGTGAGCCGCTGGAAAACACAGCTCGCAGAAAACGCCAAGGTTTTGGCCATGGGCGGGACTTTTCCGGAAATCAATCACAACGACATTGTGGGTTGGGGGGGGCCTTCGGAGGTTGCTGAGCACCAGACGATTGTGCTGCTGAGAGACAGAGAAGAGAGGGCCCGGATCCGCACGCGGATTGAGATTTCCAAACGGCTCTGGAAATCCCTCGATATCGAGGTGCTTGAGGTGTGGTCGACAGGACAGGAGCGATTGTCTAGAATGTTCTCTTTGATATATACGGGCGATTTTGCATCCACCTATCTAGCCCTCCTGAATGGCATGGATCCCACGGACGTCTCCAGAATCGATTCGCTCAAGTCCGAATTGGGGTCCTGGCAGGCCTAAGGACTGCCGAACAGAAAGGGATGGACACAGTGAAAGCCATGATTTTGGCCGCAGGATATGCAACACGGCTGTATCCCTTGACCCGGAATAAGCCCAAGCCCCTCCTCACGCTTGGCGGAAAGCCCATCATCAACTATCTCGTGGAAGGTCTTGAAAAGGTGCCGGAAATCAACGAGATCTATGTAGTCACCAACCAAAAGTTTTATGAATACTTTCATGAATGGGCCCGCGATTATTCCTGCGCAAAATCCCTGAAGGTCCTCAACGACGGAACCTCCAGTAACGACGACCGCCTCGGTGCGATCGGGGACATGAAATATGTGATCGACACCGAGGGTGTTGAAGAGGACCTGGTTGTGATCGGAGGGGACAACTACTTTGATTTTGGCGCAGGTGAATTTCTGGAATGGGCGATGGCCCGGCCCGAGGGCGCAGGGACTATTGCGGTGCATGATATCGGAGACTTGAGCATGGCTTCTCAGTACGGGATTGTGGCTGTGGATGAGAATTCCAAGGTTCTGGAGCTTCTGGAAAAACCCGAAGACCCTCCGTCCACTTTGGTCGCAATGGCTCTCTACTATTTCACAAAAGAGATGGTGGGCCTGGTCAATACGTATTTAGAAGCCGGGAATGTGCCCGATGCGCCGGGTTATTTTATCAGCTGGCTGGTGCACGAGCGGCCCGTTTACGCTTACCGGTCGGGCGGACGCTGGTTTGATATAGGGGACTTGAAGTCCTATGAGAAGGCCGATAAGGAACTAGGCGGGTCCGGCGGTGAACACATCGCCGGAGCCTCCTAACGATTTGGAGAGAACGAATGCCCAATAAGAACACCCTCTTTACTTCTGAATCTGTGACCGAAGGCCACCCGGACAAGATGTGTGACCAAATCTCCGATGCGGTCCTGGATGCGATTCTTGCGGAAGACCCGGATGGCCGCGTTGCCTGTGAGGCCATGACGACCACGGGACTGATCCTGGTGGCCGGCGAGATCACCACCAATACTTATGTGGAAATTCCGAAGATTGTGCGCAAGACCGTGCACGATATCGGCTATGTGGAGCCGGAGTACGGCTTTGATTACGCAAGCTGCGGAGTGATCACAGCGATCCAGGAACAGTCTCCGGATATTGCCATGGGTGTGGATACCGGAGGGGCCGGGGACCAGGGCATGATGTTCGGCTATGCGACAAACGAAACCCCGGAACTTATGCCGCTTCCCATTACATTGGCGCATCGTTTGGTGCGGCGCCTTTCCGAGGTGCGGCGCAACGGCACGCTGAAGTATCTGCGCCCGGACGGCAAGTCCCAAGTGACAGTGGAGTACAAGGGCAGCATACCGGTGCGGGTGGATACGGTTCTTATCAGCGCCCACCACAGCAAGCGGGTGAAAATGGACGAACTGAAACGGGATCTGACAGCCCAAGTCATTAAGAAGGTGGTGCCCGCCGAACTGATGGACAAGAACACCCGGATTCTGGTCAACCCGACAGGGCGCTTTGAAGTGGGCGGCCCGCAGGGGGACACGGGCTTGACCGGACGGAAGATCATCGTGGATACCTACGGAGGTGTCGGAGCCCACGGAGGCGGAGCATTTTCGGGCAAGGATCCGACCAAGGTGGACCGCTCCGGCGCCTATGCCGCGCGGCATGTGGCCAAGAATATTGTGGCCGCGAAATTGGCCGATAAGGTGGAAGTGCAGTTGGCTTATGCCATCGGCGTTGCTGAACCTGTTTCGGTCCTGGTCTCCACAGACGGCACAGGCAAGCTCGATGACAGAAAGCTCGAAAAGCTGGTCCTCGAGCATTTTGATTTGACGCCGCGCGGCATCATGCAACAGCTCAAGCTCAAGCGTCCCATATTCCAGCGCACTGCGGCCTACGGGCATTTTGGACGGGAGGAAGACGGATTCAGTTGGGAACTTATCGACAAGGCGGACGATCTTAAGGCCTCCGCCGCTAAACTTTAGGAGTGTGCATGCCTGCGACGCTTGAAAGAGAGAGGACTCGTATGAGCAATACCAAAAGTGATATTCGTGATGCCGCATTGGCCAGGAAGGGGAAGGAGCGCATTGAGTGGGCTGCCAAGGATATGCCTGTGCTGGGGCAGATCAAGGAGCGGTTCAGCAAGGAAAAACCCTTCAAGGGGCATACAATCGGCGCCTGCCTGCATGTGACGACCGAGACAGCCAATCTGGCCATTGCCTTGAAAGCGGGCGGCGCGGATGTGTACCTGTGCGCCTCCAATCCTCTTAGCACCCAGGATGATGTGGCGGCTTCGCTGGTCAAGGACTTTGGGATCCACACCTTTGCCGTGCACGGGGAAGACTCGGATCTGTACTACCAGCACATCAACTCGGTTTTGGACGCGGAGCCGACCGTGACCATGGACGACGGCGCGGATTTGGTTTCGACGATTCATTCGAAACGCCCGGACCAGGCAAATCGCATGCTCGGCAGCACCGAAGAGACCACCACCGGCGTGATCCGGCTCCAGAGTCTGGAGAGGCAGGGGAAGCTGCTCTTGCCGCTGATTGCGGTCAATGACGCAAACACCAAGCACTTCTTTGACAACCGCTACGGCACGGGCCAGTCCACCATTGACGGTATGATGCGCGCCACCAACCGGCTCATCGCGGGTTCGGTCTTTGTGGTGGCCGGTTATGGTTGGTGCGGCCGGGGCCTGGCCATGCGCGCGCGCGGCATGGGCGCCCAGGTCGTGGTGACGGAAGTCGACTCCCTCAAGGCGCTGGAAGCCACAATGGACGGATTCCGGGTGCTGCCCATGTCCCAGGCTGCGGGCATCGGGGATTTCTTTGTGACGCTGACCGGGAACATGCACGTCCTCCGCGAAGAGCATTTTGTGAAGATGAAGGACGGCGCGATCCTGGCCAACTCCGGCCATTTTGATATTGAGATCGACCTCAAGGGGCTGAAGAAAATCTCCAAGAGCATGTCCGTGGTGCGCGAGCATATTGATGTGTACACCACCAAGGACGGCCGGGAGATCTGTGTGCTGGGCAGCGGCAGGCTGGTGAATCTGGCAGCGGCTGAGGGGCACCCGGCAGCGGTCATGGACATGAGCTTTGCGAACCAGGCCCTTTCCGCAGAGTACCTGATTAAGTCAAAGGGCTCCTTGAGCAAGTCCGTGCATCTGGTGCCGGCCTCAATTGATGACGAAATAGCCCGGCTCAAACTCAAGTCCATGGGCGTGAAGATCGATAAGCTCACCGCAGACCAGAAGAAGTATCTTTCCAGCTGGGAGATCGGGACTTAGCTTAACCCAACGAAAATCAGCAAACAAAAAAAAGGGGCGGCACCGGATGCTGCCCCTTTTTTTCGTGGCACCAAAACTGCTTTTGGATAGCCTATTGGTTTACCGATCCAGCCCAGCTCAAAGGAAATAGGACCCAAATCATGTGGAAAAAACAACTTTTAACCTACCTGGCCTCCGGCGCAGTTGGCACAGCTGCGCATTATGGTGTATTTTTATGTCTAGTCACTCTAGCGTCTGTGCACCCTCTCTGGGCGTCTGTGTGCGGTTTTGTGGCGGGCGGGGTCGCGAATTATCATCTGAATTACCGGGTAACGTTCCGGAGTAAGCTTTCTCATCAGGTCGCGGGCGGCCGTTTTTTTATGGTGGCGCTGAGCGGCTTGCTGCTCAACACAGGGATCATGGGATGGGGCCTGGAAGTCCTTAGGCTCCATTTCTTGAGCGCCCAAATCCTCGCCACAGTTCTGGTCTTTGGGTGGACCTTTGTCGTCAACAAGCTGTGGACCTTTGGCGCTCTAAGCGCCTGACAGCCCTACCCCGGGAAACCAACCATGTCCGTCTTCATTTCAGTCGTTGTGGCCGCCTATAACGAAGAGGCAGTGATTGAACAGTTCTATGAGCGCACTGCGCGTGTGCTGGAGTCCATTAGTCCGGATTATGAAATCCTCGTGGTCAACGACGGCAGCCGGGACAGCACCGCTGCCAAAGTGCGGGCTTTGCACCAAAAGGATGCCCGGGTCAAACTCGTCGATTTAAGCCGGAATTTCGGCAAAGAGATTGCAATGAGCGCGGGCCTGGATTTTGCTTCAGGCGAGGTGGTGGTCGTGACCGACGCCGACCTTCAGGATCCGCCGGAACTCATCACCGAGATGCTTGCCAAGTGGCGGGAGGGCTATGACACGGTTTACGCGACGCGGACTCTGCGGGAAGGGGAAACAGCCCTTAAAAAACTGACGGCCGGGCTTTTCTACCGGATCATGAACCAATTTTCCCGGACCCAAATCCCGGAGGATACCGGGGATTTCAGGCTGATGTCCCGCCGCACTGTGCAAGCGCTGCGCTTGCTGCGGGAGGAAAACCGCTTCATGAAAGGGGTCTTCACCTGGGTGGGCTTTAACCAGGTGGGAATTCCCTACGAGCGCGCGCCCCGTGCCGCAGGCGAAACCAAATGGAATTACTGGCGGCTTTTGAATTTTGCCATTGAAGGCATTACCTCATTCAGTTATGTTCCTTTGCAGATTTCCACCTATGTCGGGGTGATCACGGCGATTTTTGCTTTCCTTTACGCGGGGTTCCTGATCATCCGCACCTTGCTGTTCGGCATTGATGTGCCGGGCTATGCCTCGCTCATGGTGGCGATCCTCTTTTTCAGCGGATGCCAACTGACCTTCCTGGGTATTATCGGCGAATACCTGGGCCGCATGTTCGAGGAGATCAAGAGAAGGCCGCTGTATTTGGTTCAGGAAGTTTTGGGGCTTGAGCCAAACAGTCCACAAGTCCTGTTGCGGCCCAAACCATGAATTCCAGTATTCCTTCCGAGATGGCTGTGTCCAAGCGCGCTCACACAGCGTGGGCCGTAGGCAGTCTCGTCCTCTTGTCTCTAGTTCTCAATATCTGGAACTTGGATTTTGGCCTGCCCTATCGGTACCATGCGGATGAGGTCTTGGTAATCGACAGCGCCTTTTGGACGGTGGGAAATGGAATGCGCCCCGATAACTATTATTATGGGGCTTTTCATCTATACACACTGATACTTTTGGACGGCCTATTCTTTGTCGTGGGCCTAGCGACAGGCCTCTTTCAGAATATCGCGGAATTTAAGGAACTGTTCTACACCTACCGGGACCCCTTTGTATTGATTGGCCGCCTTGCTTCGGTGCTCTATGGAACAGGTATTGTGATCACATCCTGGTTGATGGCTAGGATTCTTCTCAAGCATAAGGGGTGGGCATACTTAGTAGGATTCTTGGCAGCAATATCGCCGATTGTCGTAGAGCATTCACATTATGGGATTGTGGACATCCCTATGACCTTTTGGATCAGCGTGTCTCTGATTTTTGCTATGCGTGCCTATGAAACAGGAAAAATCAGGGATTATCTGTTTTGTGCGGTCTGTGCCGGAGTTGCGACTTCTACTAAATATACAGCTATTTTGCTTGGAGTTGCTCCGGTCATAAGCTTTCTCTTGTCACGGAAACGGCCTCCGATACTTCATTTTATCCTGACTTTGGCTGCACTTCCTCTCACCTTCTTGTTGACCTCTCCCTTTCTTATTTTAGATTTCAAGAATGCAGTTTCAGCAATTCTGTGGAATCGACGGCAGGTCGTCGATATAGGCAATTTTGGAATAAATCCTGAGGGTTCAGGCTATGTGGATGGGCTGAAATACCTTTCAATGGGTGTCGGGATTCCGTCGCTTCTGTTGGGCTTGCTTGGGACTGTTTTGTTTGTGATGAAGCAAAACAAAAGAATATTCCCGCTCTTAGGATTTTCTGCCTTACATGTTTCTGTAATTGGTGGGTGGAAGAACAGTTATGCGCGTTATTGGCTGCCCTTGGTGCCGATCTGTTTGGTTGCCGCCGTGGCTGTGCTGCAGGATTGCGATAAATGGGTTGGATCCAGGCTCAAAATGACGACGCGGTTTTTTCTTATAGCTTTTTGTGTCCTGGTCCTGGCCATATCTCCTATTAAGGGCGTCATGAGCTTTCAAAGAGAGCTGGTCCTTCCTGACACGCGCACAATGGCTTGTGAGTGGATATATGAAAATATCCCGGCAGGGAGTCATTTCATTACAGAACCCGCTTGGTGTATGCCACAACTTTCTAGCAAGTGGTTTAAAGTTACACGTATTCACGGATTCGGCATCGGTAAGCTTCAAAATTACGCCGCACTAAAAAGCTACGGCGCAGATTTTGTCATTACGAGCAGCGACCAACGAAAGAATTTTGAGGCAGAACCCGGGCGCTTCCCAGGTGCCTCCATTTACAGTCAATTAGACGAGAGTGCGGAACTCTTAAAAGTAGTAAAAGAGGGGCCCAACAGGCAAGGATCGACAATCTATATTTACGCCCTTCCTATCATTGCTTCAACGCACCCGCCTGAGCAAACCCAACCCCAAAGCCCCGAAAAGAATATGCCCTAGCCAGGGCCCCAGCCAAGCGGGCACAAAGCCCCCTTTGCCGAGTGCCATCCCCACTGCGGTCACGGAAAAATACATAACCGCCAACCCAAAGCTTAGCGCCACACCCGTGAGCAAGCTGGCTTTCCGTCCATAGCCCAACGCAAAGGGCGCGCCCAAAATCACCATGATCAGGCTGGTCAGGGGAAGTGAAAGCCGGTAATTCCATTCCGCTTCCAAACGCCTGAGCACGGCCGGGCTGGTGCCCCTGAGGGTGCGCAAATGCCTCAGGAGCGCGGCGATATTCATGTATTCGATGCGCGCCTCGCCTTTGGCAAAATCAGCCGGGGTCTCGGCGATCCGAAGCGCATAAGTTTTGTATTCCTCCGGCGGGCCCACGACTTGGCCCCTGGGCCCCAGCTGGAACACAAAGACTTGCTTTAGTTCCCAGTGATCCTGTGCCCAGTTTCCGCTTTGGGCGATAATCTTGGACACGGGTTTCTGGTCCTCATTTTGCTTCAGAAGGGTTAGGTGGGTAAATTCCTCTTCCGCCAGATTGTATTGCCCCAGATGGAAAAGGGTGTTGTTTGAGCCGTAGATGGTGACATTCTCCAGAACCTTTTTGCCGGCCTGTTCGACACGGGCCTCGATATATTCCTCGCGAATGCTTTGGGCATGGAGAAGATTATTGGGGACATAGGTTTCGTTGATCCACAATACGGCTCCCGAAATAAAAAAAGTAAAGAGAAGCAGTGGCTGGAGGATCTTCAGGAGGGGAATGCCGCCGGCCCGCATGGCCACGATTTCATAATTCCGGTTCAGATAGCTCAGAGAATAGATGGTGGCCACAAGAACTGCCAGGGGAATGGTCTGCACCACAATAAACGGGATCAGCGAAGCGTAGTATTCCAGGAGGATCAGGAAAGGAACTTGAGCCTTGAGCACGTCCTCCAGGTTATCAAAGAGGTCAATGACCACATACAGCGTGACAAAGACCCCTGTGGACCAAAACCAGGGAGCCAAAAAACCCCTCAAGATATATTGCTCCAGAAGCCTCATTGTTCAATCGTCCTGAATAGGAAAAGGATGCCGGTTCCGGCCAAAACCATATTCGGCGCCCATATCAGGGGCGCTACAGGGAAAATCTCCTTCATGGCCACAGCGCTCATCCCAGCCAAACCAAGATAATAGAGCACCAAAACGAGCAGGCTCAGACCCAAGCCCACGGAACGCTCCCCCCGCTTGGCCCAAAGGGCAAGGGGCAGAGCCACAAGCACAAAGGCGAGACTGGCAAAAGAAAAGGCCACGCGCGTGTGGATCTCAATCTCTAAAGGGGTGGGGGGGATGCCCTCGGATTCCAGAATCCTGGAGTTCAATTGCAGCTCACGGATGGTCATGTCCTTGGGCTTTTTCTCAATGCGGCTGTCGGCCGCAACGTCGGAATAATCCAGTGTCAGGGAGGATTTCCGGAAATACATTTTGTAAAAGCGGCCTGCCTGTTTCGGGTTGGGTTCGTCCGTGGTTCCGTCCAAAAGCTGAAGCTGGATCAGATTCTGATCCGGGTATAACACGAACTGCCCGCGATCCGCGATGATGGTGCGCGCAGGGCCCGTGGGCCGGGGTTGATAGATACGCACGTTGCGCAAAGTGTCTCCCTCGATTGCGGAGATAAAAACAATATACCCCTTGAATGAGCGGATAAAGGTTCCGGGCTCGAGCATGGCAGTGGGGTTGCGCAGCCCCAGCTCTTTTAGGAGCCGTCTCGAGCTGAAGTGGGATTGGGGAATGATGTGGTCATTGAGGATCATACAGAAAAGGCTGAAGATCAATCCCACGACAATCATGGGGAGCGCTAGCTTGTAAAGCAAGAAGCCGCTGGCGCGCATGGCGACAATCTCGTTGTCCGAGGCAAGCCGCCCGAATGCCAGTAAAGTCCCGGCGAGCAGGGACATGGGGATGGAATAGCGCAAAAGAAAGGGAAGTTGCTGGACAAAAAGCTGGGCCACGTAAATCGGAGCCACCCCCTTATTGAGAAGCAGGTCCGCGAGTTTAATGAGATTGCCCACAACGAGAATAAAGGTAAACAGGGAGAGTGTCATGAGCCATTGGCTCAGGAACTCTTTGAGTACGTAATTCCTTAGAATTCGCATGATTCCGAGTATTGTATCACCTCCTTCCGCGGACACAATCGGTCTCCGGGAATCCGGGATTGCCCGGGGTCCTAAAGACGTTTGGCGAGCACAAAGGCATCTACCCGCTCCACTCCGGATTGATGCAGCAGGCGGGCGCAAGTGACCCGACCCCCAAAAATGAAGCCGGTTGAAGGGAGAGTCTCGTGGTGGTAGAAAACAGGAACCAGGAGGCTCGATATGAGGAAG
>JAFGIU010000065.1 GCA_016929445.1 Candidatus Omnitrophota bacterium | reverse complement strand
GCCTGCGGGGTCCTCGGTCGCACGTCTCGCATTACCGGTCCTTTGCGTCCCTTTTGCTCGAACTCTCATGCAATATCCGGGCTAGCCAAGATTCGCTTCGATTGCGGCGCGCAGTTCCGCATAAGTGGTCGTCACGGGAAACTGCGGGAAGTCTTGGATTACGTTGTCCGGCGGCCTGAAGAGGATTCCGGCATCGGCTTCCTTCAGCATGCCCGTATCATTGTAAGAGTCGCCCGCCGCGATGATTTTGAAGTTGAGTTGCTTGAGCGCGATGACCGATTGCCGTTTTTGATCAGGCTGCCTGAGTTCAAATCCTGTAATCCGTCCATCTTCCGAAACGACGAGCGAATTACAAAAGAGCGCCGGCCGCGCGAGTTTGCGCATCAGTGGATCTGCAAACTCGTAAAAGGTGTCCGAGAGGATCACGAGCGGGACCTCGGCACGCAGCCAATCCAAGAATTCCAATGCGCCTTGCAGGGGCTCCAGCGTGCCGATCACCTTTTGAATGTCCGGGAGCTTGAGACCGTGCTCGTCCAGGATATTCAAACGCCCTTGCATGAGTCTGGTGTAATCGGGTTCGTCGCGGGTTGTGCGGCGCAGGGCTTCAATGCCGGTGCGTTCCGCGACATTGATCCACACCTCCGGGACCAGGACTCCTTCGAGATCTAAAGTCACAAGATTGGGTCTGGGCATGGGCAGATTATATCCCGGTACCTCTCCAACCACAAATCCCAAGAAAAGTCGTCGAGGATGTTGCTGCGCAGGGTTTCCGTATCGAACTGTTCAGGTGATGCCAACATGGCCCGGAGTTTCCGGAGCGCGTCGCCGGGACTGCTGTAAAGGAATTCTTCTGGATAGATCTCCGGATATACCAGGCGTTTGGGGAGCAGGGGAATGCAGGCGCAGGTTACGGCCTCCATTACCGACAAGCCCTGGAATTCCTGATGTGCGGTGGAAAGGACCACTTGGCTTTCGTGAAGAACACTCCAGTATTCCTCGCGTGATTCGCGCCATCCCCAGTACGCGATTTCATCCGCGAACTCTTTCTCAGCTTGGCCAAAGACTTCGGGCGCATAGCGATAGGACTCTCCGATCACGGCTAACCGGAAGGGAGTGCCGCTGGCTTTGAGTTGTCTGATCAAGAGAAAGAAGTCCTCTGGATTCTTGTCGTGCTCCCACCGGTGGTTCCACAGGATCATCGGCGCTTTGGCGGAATCAGGCCAGGCCTGAGATGCAGGAGGCGCTTCAATAGGAACGCGGAAGACTTGAGACTTGGCGGCAATAATGTCCGGCGCGGTGTCGGGGCGAGGTTTGGGCATGCGTTTGAGAAAAGTGCGGATGCCGTCCAGAAAGGTGCTGCGGTTGAATTCAGAGTTGAAGAGGACTTGGTCTGCGGCCAGGGCTGAGGTGATTTGCGTCATGATGTAATGATAGTCGCGTTCGGAATCTTCCAGCGTGGGATAGATTACTTGGTTTTCATGGAAGTAGAGGATCTTTCGCGCGCGCCGGAGATTGGGGCGGAGCCCGAGCAGCTCGGCTAGGTTGAGGAAACTGGAGGCAAAGAGGACATCGTATTCGTGCTCGAGGGCCGGTTCCGTTAAGTGGAAGACCGGAGCGGCCGCGCGCATACGCCATTTCCATTTCCAGGGGGGGAGGCTGAGGAGTGCGGAGGGCAAGTCCAAGCGTTCGCGCAAGCCGTCAACCAGTGCGCGATGCGAAGCTCCGTAAAAGGGCTCAATGAATAAAATCATTGGAGATTCAAGGTGATCCATGGAAGCCTTGACACTATATCATATGTGGATGTAGGACTAAAACGGTACTGTTTTCTTGACCGCATTTGGACCCCGTGTTAGAACTGGCTAATGAAGATTCTTCTGACAAATCCTCCGTGGCATCGGCGCGGGCGCTGGGGAGTGCGTGCCGGCTCCCGCTGGCCTCACCTCAAAGAAGCCCATGAGCGCGATTATCAGCCCTTTCCTTTCTATTTAGCCTACAGTGCCGCCCTTCTGGAACGCGAGGGCCATCAAGTGCGCCTAATCGATGCCCTTGCCGGGCAGATGCCCGAGTCACTATTTCTGGACAAGGTCCGGGCCGAGGCTCCGGATTTGTTGGTTGCCGAGACCTCAACGCCGTCGCTCGCCCACGACTTGCGGCTCCTGAACGGCCTTCCTAAAGACTTGCCCATTGCTTTGGCCGGGCCGGAAGTCACCATCCGGGAAAAGGAATTTTTCGAGCGTCAAAAACGCGTGCAGTTTGTGATGCACGGCGAGTACGAACATACCTTGCTGAATCTGGTGCGTGAGCTCGAAGGCAAAAGGCAATTTGAATCTATTCCCAGTATGAGCTTTCGCTACAACGGCGCGATTGTGGTGAACAACGGCTCCCAAAAACTCATCGAGGATTTGGATTGGCTGCCCTGGCCCATGCGCGACGGTCTCCCCATGCATGCTTATAAGGACAACCCGGGGGGCATCCCGCACCCTGGTGTGCAGATGCTCGCTTCCCGCGGCTGCCCTTATCAATGCGGCTTTTGTGCGTGGCCGCAGATTATGTACGGAGGCTCCAATTACCGCATGCGTTCTGTGGAGGATATTCTCGACGAGATGGAATACTGTGTGCACACGCTCGGCTTCCAATCCGTCTATTTTGATGACGACACTTTCAATATTTCCCGGCAGCGCACCCTGGAATTTGCGCGCAGGCTTCAGGACCGCCGGCGCAACGGCCGGATCCGAGTGCCCTGGGCCATGATGGGGCGCGCGGACCTGATGACCGAAGAGATTCTCGAGGCTCTCGCCGCCTCCGGCCTGGCCGCGGTCAAGTACGGCGTGGAATCCGCGGATCAGAAGCTCTTGGATGCGATTCGCAAGAATATGAATTTTGAGGAAAACGACCGGATGGTGCGTTGCACGCAGAAGGCGGGGATCAAGACTCATCTTACCTTTACGTTGGGCTTGCCCGGGGAGACTCAAGAGACGCTGAAACGCACTGTGGATTATGCCATGCACGTGAGTCCGGATACGCTCCAGTTTTCCATCACCACACCCTTTCCCGGCACTTGGTATTTTGAAGACCTCAAGCGCGAGGGACTGATTAATACACTGGATTGGTCGCGTTACGACGGGAACCACAACAGCGTGATTGAGACTGCGCACGTAAGTGCCAAGGAGCTGGAGCAGGCCAAGCAGGGAGCTTACCGGCGTTGGCGGCAACATGTTTGGATGCGCGGCACGGGGCAGACTCCTGCCTTGACGCCCGTGCGGCTCGGGCAGCGTTTGATCCTCTCTATTAAAGAGGAAGGCTTGCGCGCCGCGCTGATCACCGGTATGGATTATGTGCGAATGCGATGGGGAGGAGGGGGCTTGAGGCGTCTTCGTTCCGGCCTGCAACGTCACGGCTTCCTCGGTTCATTCCGGAAGCTCTTCCGGAAGCTTCGAGAGCGTTTAAGCCTCAAACGGATTTTCAGCCGTTATCTCACTGTGCTGGGAGTGCTTCACGGGCAGCACGCATTCAAAGGCCCGGACCTCGTGCAGATTGATCCTACGAATGATTGCAACAGCAACTGCGTGGGGTGTTGGTGCCATTCGGATCTTCTGGGCGAGCACAAGTTCAGAGCGCCGGTCAAAGGCCAGATGCTTCCTTATGAGCTTCTGACGCGGGTGGTGGATCAACTGGCGGGATCCGGCACACGGGCTCTGTACATTGCGGGCGGTGGGGAGCCTATGATGCATCCGCGCATCCTGGACTTTCTCGAATACGCCAAGAGGCAACACAGTCTTAAGCTGTTCTTGAACACCAATTTTACGCTCATAAGAGGGGAGGAAACAATCCAACGCTTGGGCGAAATTGGGATTGATTCCTATACGGTGAGTGTTTGGGCGGGCACGCCGTCGATTTATGCGCTCACGCATCCGAACAAGGACGAGGCTGCCTTTCTCCGTCTCAAGAGAAATCTCAACCTCCTCAATCAACTTAAACCGCGCGGAACGGGATACACCAAGGTTTACCATGTGGTGAACAACCTCAATTACCTGGATCTGGAGCCCATGCTTGATTTTGCCCTGGAGACCGGCTCCGATGCGGTGGAGTTTACGGTAACCGACACCGTGGGGGGGCTTACGGACTCTCTTTTGCTTAACGCAGAACAGCTTGAAGAGGCGCGCGCATTGTGCCGGCGCATTGAAACGCGCATGGAAGACGCTTGCCGTGTGGGGACCTGCCAAGTCCTGAACTGGGAACACTTCACGCGCCGTCTGGCAGATCCTCGGGCGGAGCAGGCGGAGTATGATAGCGGCTTTGTGGATAACCTGCCTTGTTACGTGGGCTGGACCTATGCGCGTATTACAGCCGAGGGCAATGTGAGTTCCTGTCTTAAGAGCCACAAATTTCCGATCGGCAATATCTACGAATCAGACTTCTCAACAATTTGGAATGGCGAACGCCAAAAAGAGTTTCGGCGGCATGCCTTGGTGCCCAGTAAAGCCGAGGATCCGTTTTTCAAAATTATCGGCAACGACCCGAAGTGCCGCGTGGGTTGTTACAAAAGCTGCGACAATCTTGGAGAAAATCTTGGGATGAAGCACGTGATGGACAGGTTGCGGCCTTGGGAAAGGCGATTGCTGGATACGGTGCTCCAATACGCCGGGAAGGGGACGGACCTTGCGTAACCCAATGCGGGGTAAAGGGATGGCGAGACCTGTCCCTGGTTTTTTGCGGAGGCGGCCGAGGATTCTCCTAGTCAGTTGCCCGGCCTGGGGGGTGGATATGCCGCCGCTGGGTTTGGCCTCCCTTGCGAGTAGTCTGAAGGCCGCGGGCTTTCACTGCAATGTTTTGGACTTCAATGTGCGGGCCTACCGCGAGGCTCCGGAAGAACTCAAGAGTTTGTGGGAGGACCCGGCCAGTCTGGAATGCTGGTCCTTAGAGGAATTCCCGCGTCTGCTCCAAGACAAAATGGCGCACTGGGTGGAGCGTTGCGCCAATCACATTTTGGAGAGTCCGCATCCGGTGGTGGGATTTTCCGTGCATCAGTCCAGTTTGGCTTTTACTCTGGAAGTCCTCAAAATTTTGAGGCAAGAGGACCCCAAGCGCACAGTATTGATGGGCGGCCCGGAGGTTTATTGGCTGGATCAAGAGATGCGCTGGCCGGTTTCACTGATCAATAGAAAGACGGGAAAGGAACTCATCCCCCGTGAATGGGTCAATGCCTTTCTTATCGGGGAAGCGGAGGAATCCTTGGTGGAAGTGCTGCGAAACATCGCCCAACGAAAGAGCCTGGCCGGGATTGAAGGGGTTCTCGTGCCGGAGGATTCCAGCGGATCCGTTGTGAGGCCCCGAATCATCGAGAACTTGGATGCGCTTCCCTTGCCCACATTCGAACAGTTTGAAGTCGGGGATTACGAGGAGCCCTTCACGCGCCCCAAACTGCCGGTTATGATGAGCCGGGGCTGTGTCGGGCGCTGCACCTTCTGCAATGACTTTGTGATGGCCAAGAGTTATCGCTCGCGTTCCGCATCCAAAATTGTGTTGGAGATTCTGAGCAATATGGAGCGCCACCGTGTCTATCGATTCCAGTTCAACGACCTTTTAGTCAATGGTGATTTGCCTTTGCTCAAGAAAGTGTGCGAGCAGTTGACCGCCGCCGGTCTTCGAGACCGCGGCTTCAGGTGGACAGGCCAGGCATTGGCGCGTACCATGACACCGGACCTACTAAAGCTCCTGTGCGAATCCGGTTGCACAGCGCTGATTTACGGAGCGGAGACCTTTAGTGACAAGGTTCTGCGCCTAATGGACAAGTTTTCCACGGTGCAGGTGATGGAGCGTGTTTTCCGGTGGACACAGGAGGCCGGGATTCATGTGTATGTCAACCTGATGGTCGGGTTCCCCGGGGAGACTGAAGAGGATTTCGGCCAAACCCTGGATTTCCTAAGTCGAAATCGATCCTGTATCCAGTCAGTCGCGGCTTTTTCAACCATGACTCTCACTTATGGATCTCCTGTTGAGCGCAATCCTCAGAAGTACGGAGTGAAAGTCGAAGGTGAACACTGGCACCGGCAGTGGCGCATGGCCGACGGCCAAAATACTCCGGAGATCCGGCAAGAACGGCAGGAACGTCTGGCCGGGCTTCTGCGGGAGTTGGAGCTGGGAGTTGTCTGTAATTACGCATACGAAGAGGCGCACGAAAAGCAGCGGAAGCGCCTCACCACCGCCTAGCGATACAATCAAGAAAGCTTGTCTGCCAATCCTCCTTGGGGTGTGGTTGTGCTGTGGGTTTGCATCTGCCACAGAGCCCTCTTCTCAAGTCTCTCCTGTTCGCACCGGCCGTATCGATGTGGTGAGTTTGAATCAGGCCTTCGAGTTGACGGCGCGCACGTCCCAAGGCCTGGAGTGCCGGCCTTCTGAATGGATTCCTAAGAGATTTCCAAATACCGCATGGGTTGTGCAAGGGGAGGTGGGCGGCGAGTGGCGGGAAATAGTGATGGAATTTGTGCCCCAAGGCAGCGGTGAGATTCTGATCCGGTTATGTGGTGAAGTGCCCGATGGCGCGCAGGAGGAATCCGATGGCATCTGGGTGGATGACTTGTGGGCTGAAAATCTCATGTTGCCGAATCCGGGATTGGAAGTGATTGACGGCGGGCTGAGAATCCGGGACTGGGGTATGTATTCCCGGGTGAGCCGGGACGGCACCGAGGCGCGCAGCGGAATGAGCTGTATTAGGCTGCAGAACCGCGAGGCGTTGTCTGTCTTCACTCAAGTTGAAGAGGGGCGAGTCTACCGTGTGGGTGCATGGTTTCGCGGGGATTCCGGCAGATGAAGAAAAGAAGGCTCTTGTTCCCGCTGCTGGCGCTTCTTCTTGGAGCAGGTCTTCTGGAAGCCGGATTGTGGGCAGCGGGGGCGGTCTTACGAGTGGCTTATCATTCAGGGAAAGGCCCAGCAGGAGCGCAGACCAAGATTTTGTGTGTGGGAGACAGCTTCACTTTTGGTGTAGGCGCCCCTTGGGGACAGGCCTATCCAAATTACCTGGAAACGATGCTTCGGGAGCAGGCTCCAGCCGGCCTGCAGGACGAAATTCGTGTCTATAATGCCGGGATTCCGGGGATGAGCTCCTGGGAACTCCGCGAAAAGCTGGACAATCTGCTGGACCGGATTCATCCCCAGATTGTCCTGGTGCTTATCGGGTCGAATAACTCACGAAAAACGAGAGAACGAAATAATTGGAGTGCCTGGAAGATTTTGAAGATCTCAAGAGTATTGAAGGCCGGTTTTGAAGAAGCGTCCGTACTGCTGCGAAAGAGGAGTGAGTCAGCTAAGTTGCAGAGAACGGATCCATCCAATCCGATGCTGCCCGATCTGGAGCGCCTGGAAGAATGGACTCGACGCAATCCCGATTGGATTGAGGCCCAGGTAGAACTGGGCTGGGTGTTTTGCAGCCTTGGGAAGCTTCAAGAATCTGCCAGAGTCTATGATGCAGTGCTTTTGGATAATCCGGAAAATCTATTTGCTCTAATTGGCCGAGGCCGGGTGGCTGTTGCCCAGGGGGATCTTCCCTTGGCCAGAAGTTTTCAAAAGAAGATCAAGAGAGTGGTTGGGGAAGAGTTTCCGCTCAGTGAAGACTTGGCCTATTTGAGTGCGCAGGTCGGGGATCGGGATTATGCAGAACAGATCTTCCGGGCGTGCTTGGCTGCCTCGCCTGGCAGTGAGACCTTGGCCAGCGGGCTTGCGACTGTGATGAGGGACCCTGAAAGAGTGCCTGATCCCCAAGAGGCAGGCAGGTTTGATTTTGAGGAGATCCGGCTGTTCAAGAAGGACATTAATGCAATCGTCGATGCAGCACAGATGCGGGGGGCTGAAGTCCTTTTGCTGTCTTACCCCCGGGGGAATGAGCCGGTTAATATGGCGCTTGAAGGGCTCGCCAAAGAGCAAGGGTTAGTCTTTGTCGATGTGACTCAGGTAATTCCAAAGGATATGAGGGAAGCGGAAGAGCTCCTGGGTGTGGATGGCGAACATCTAAATGGTCTTGGTTATGAAGTGATGGCGCGCGAGATTGCCCGGGTGATCCTGGATTGCTACGCCAATACTTGGAGGTAGGCCTTAATCGTGTCTTGGGCAAAGCGTTCGCGGTTGTAGTAGTCCTCAGCAAGCGCCCGGCCCTTTCGCCCGAACTCTTCGCAAAGAATCTGATTTGAAAGCAGCTGATTGATGGCCTCGGCTAGAAGGGCGGGATTCTTGGGTGGCACGATTAGCCCGGTCTCACCGTGCCGGATAATTTCGGGCATGCCGCCTGCCAGGCAGCCGATAACGGCTTTGGAGCGCGCCATGGCCTCCATAAAGATCAGGCCGCAGGACTCGTACCAAGACGGCACGCACAGAAAGGCGCAGTTCTGGTAGAGATCTTCCAAGTCTTCCTGAGAAACCCTCCCCAAGAAATGCACGCGTTCGCGTGAAGACTCCGGCAAGAGCCCCAGGAGTTGAGTCTTGTAAGAACTCTGCGCATCGCCTTCCGAAGAGACTTCTCCTGCGCCGAGAAAGGTTTCCTGGCCCACGATCTGAAACTCTGCGTTTGGGAAGCGCTTGAGCACCAAGGGTACAGCCTGCATCAACGTGTGCAGGCCCTTGCGCGGTTCCAGCCTTCCTACAAACAGAACTTGGGGTGTATCGCGCGTGTCCTGTGTGTTGGGGTGAAATTCGGGCAGAGGGATGCCCAGTGGCACAATGGCCAGGCGTTGATAGCTCAGGTCTTGTTCGCGCGCGACGGTGTCTGCATGCGTTTGAGTGGAAGAGAGCACCAGGTCGGAGCGCTCAATGAGGGTCTTCTCCATCCAGTTGGCTAGCAGCGCGTTGCTGTCTTCCTGTAGGCCCCAGGTTTCCTGAATTTTGGAAGAGTGCGTGTGGATGCGCGTGACCAGGGGCGGGCCTTCGTTGAAAGAATAGGCAAAGGCTTCGGCCTCCAGATTGGGGCCTTCGATAATATCAAATTCGATGTCGCCGCAAAGGCGCTGCAGGCCGCGCTCCACGGCCAGGCTGTATTCCATGCGCCGGTAAAAATCCCGCAGCCGGCCCTTATCTGGGATATGTTCGGAACGCGGAATCCGATGCACGTGTACCCCGTTGTCCTCAGAATCCTGGTTATGCCCGCCCGGACTCATGGAGAGCACGTGGACTTCGTGTCCAAGATCCACAAGCCCGTGGGCGAGGTGATAGGTGTAGGTGCCGATGCCGCCCAGCCCGGTTTCAGGGGGATATTCGTGTGAGATCAGGCAAATATTCATAGCTCCCCACCAGGGACGGTTCTTGCCAACGCCTTTGGTGGCAACGGGTTCTGTGAGAACCGTCCCTTCTCCTGCATTCGGGGAGAGAGCCGGCGCAATTCTCGCAGCGCCTTCAGAGTCAGCCGAGTATTGGTTCCCAGCATATAGAGGAGTCGCGTTGCATCGTAGAGTCCCGCGCGCTGTAGATATTCCCACTTATTTTCAAGGGCCCCATTCTTGGCGAGCATCAAATAGCGGTTTCTAAAGGAAAGATATTGGCGTTGCCGCCGTTTGAGTCTTGAGCCGTTGCGTTGATGATAGGCAATGGCCCGGGGTTCGTAGCCCACCTTCCATCCCCGGCGTTGTGCCCTCCAGGCCAAATCTACATCCTCTACCAGATAGAAGAAATCTTCATCAAAGTATTCCTCGCCCGAGCGAAGATCTTCGAGGCACTCGCGTGAATACCACGCAGCACAAGAGCACACGCCGAAGACCCATTCGAAGTGGCTGTGCTGGCCGGTGTCGGGTTCGCCATGAGCACGGTCCAGAAAGCGGTAGGAACGGGACAAAATCAGGCCGGCTGAGTCAAGGGTGGAGCCGTCATAGGACAAGATGCGGCCGCCGAGCATTCCAATCCCGGGGCGATGCGCCTGGGATGCCAATCTTTCCAAATAATGGGGGTGGAGGCGCACATCCGAATCCAGAATCACAATCTGATCACCCAAGGTTTGCGGAATTGCGATATTGCGCGCGTGCGCAGGGCCCCTGTTCTTGGGCAGGGCAATGAGCCGCACCGAAGGATACTCCAGACGAATGTAGTCTGCAGTTCCGTCTTCAGAGCCGTTGTCCACCAGCAGGATTTCTGTTGGGGGAAGGGTTTGTCTGCGCAAGCTCTCCAGGCATTCCCCAATGCAGTGCCTGGAGTTCCACGTAGTCAGAACGAGCGAGATATCAGAGGAGCGGACTGAAGATGTCATAGAGTCTTTCTCCCAGCACATCCATGGAATAGCTGCGGCACACAGTGTTGCGGGCCTCTTCGCCCAGCGTGCGCGTGAGCAAGGGCTGCTCGATCAATTGCCTCATCTTGTATTCAAAATCACTTTCGTTGGAAGCCAGCATGCCGTTAATGCCGTCCACCAAGATTTCCGAGGCTTCGCCGATATTGGAGGCAATAGCCGGCTTGGCACAGGCCATGTATTCGAAAAGTTTTGTAGGGCTCTTGGAACGATTGAACTTTGTGTTGTCCACAAGCGGCAGCAGACCCACGTCCATATGATGCAGGCGTTCGGGGATTGTATCCGGGTTCTGCCAGCCTTCCCAACAAACACGCTCCCAGCCAATGCGTTCAAGCGTGCGTTCGACCTCTTTGCGATAGAGCCCATCCCCAATGATGCGCAGCTCGATGTGCGGGAAGCGGCGGCGCAGCCGGCTGAAGCAGCGCACGGCCATGGCGATATTAAGGACATAGCTACGGTGGTTGAAAGTTCCGACCCACCCAAAAACAAAACGGTCTGTGGAGGGTCTTGGCCGGGCTTTGAAAACGCGCGTGTTAACCCCTGTGGGCACGTAGTATGTGTTTGGGGACCACTGGCTGAGTTCAGATTGAAGGAAGCGGCTGGCCGCGATCGTGGCTACGCTGCGGCGCGCGAGTCGGCCGGTCAGCCAATGGGCTTTTGAAGTGGGGTACCAGCCCATCAGGTATTGGGGGTTCTCGCGCATTTCCCAATCGTCCAGATCCAGCACGAGCTTTGTGCCTGGAAGGAGCCATAGTGAAAGATAGGGGCCGAGCGCGTGGTAGTTGAAGCGCTGCAGCACAAGGATGCGCGGTTTGAGTCTGAGGATTTCCCGGAGCGCCCGGAGGTTGTATCTAATACGCAAAGGAGTGCCCATCAGGTGCTCTTGATCCGCATCCAAAGCGCCGAGGGTGTCCTTATAGGAAAGGACCTCCGAACGGATTTTGCGCCGGTTGAGTTCCGTGGCAAAACCATAGCAGCGCACCCGGGCGCCGGGCATGTGGTAGCCTTCGCGAGTGACAAAGAGAAGAGCCGGTGACTGAGAGAGGCGTAGGGCGCGCTCCCGCCTTGCCACTGCGTCATGTTCCAGGGCGCGGGTGCTTGCCGCGGGCAGTGCGAGATCAGTTGAGGTGTTTACTAAGGGCCGATTCATAGGCTTCCGATAAGTTTCTTGCGGTTTGGGGCCAGTTGTAAACTTCTTCGGCGCGACGGCGTGCTTGCCGGCCGAGTTCTTGACGACGTGTATCGTTCCTCAAAAGTCCGGTCACACCCTTAGCCAATGCAGCGGAGTCTCCTGCCGGGACGAGCACTCCCGCATCGCCGAGCATGTGGCTGACTTCACCCACATTACTAGCCACCACGGCCTTGCCTGCCGCCATATACTCCGCGATCTTCAACGGGCTTTTGCATCGAGTCACGGCATTATCTTCAAAAGAAGCCACGCACACGTCCGCTGCGGCCAAGACTTGGGGAATTTCCGAATGCGCCAGGGCACCGGTAAAGGTGGTGTTGGGGAGACGCAGCTCTTGGGCTATATGTTGAAGGCGCTCAGCCTGGTATCCGTGACCTACAATCAGGAAATGGGCCGAGGGAGCTTGCTCCGAAACTGCTTTGGCGGCCTTGAGAAAGAGATCCGCGTATTGCGCCCCGTGCAACTGGCCCAGATACAAAACCACAGGGCCCTTGAGGCCGTAGCGTTGTTGAATGTGGGCGGGGTTGGCATTGCCGAAAAGATTGAGATCCGCGCCCACCGGTGCCGGCCATATGTTTTTTGGCTTCACACCAAATTGTATGCAGAGATGCCGCAAGTGATCACTGGCCACGGACACGGTGTCGGCAATGCGGGGCAGGTCCGATTCCAAGCGCCGCAGGAACCACCGGATGTGGGGGGAGAGGGGATCGGCGCAGGCCACATAGATTTGCTCCTCCCAATCATCCCAATCATAGTGGAGGGGTTTGCCTGCTGTCCGGGCCGCGTAGGCGGCAGGCCGGCTGGCCCAATGAAAACATTTCTGCAAATGAACAATATCCGCCCACTGCGCGTGGCGTCTGAGGATTTGCATGTTGCGCCAGGCCAGGCCCCAGCCTGAGGGGCGTTGCAAGGGGAAGCACTCGAAGGGTTCGCCGTGCGTTTTGTCGGATGCGGCGGCTGCTGCGGTCAGGGGAAAGTAGGCCAAGCGCACCTCGTCTCCGCGGCCGCAAAATTCCCGGGCCAAGGCCTTGATGCGCAAGGTCCAGGGCTCTTCCATGGAAAAAATATCGTGTGGGTGTACCATCAGAATTTTCATTCTAGTGTCCTGGGAATACGCGCCAGCCGCGGATGCGCCGGCCCGAGTATAAATATGCCTCCATTAAGAACGTGAGCAGGAGTAATCGTATGTAGAGTAAAGTCCGCATGGGTGTTAGGCACCACAGTCTGTCATTGAACCCCTGCCTTACGAATTTCTCGGCTTTGCTCTTTCAAAATATCCCGCACCTCGCGCGTCATGGCGCCGTTTTGGTATACGCCCCGTTCGATACTTCCGAGGGAGCGGATAAGCTCTCCTTTGATGTCGAAGATCATCTGCGCAATATTGCCGGTGATTCTCAATAAAAGTCCAGCGGCCACACTGACCGTGATGCCGAATAACAGAAGCGTCCACGAGCTTCGGAAATTCCAGAAACTTAGCAAGAGACCGGCCACAGCAACACCATAGCCGGCCCATTTCAAAAGTTGGGCGGTTCGCATCATATGATCTCTCCTTGGAGCAGCCATAGGGGGGGAAGCTTGAGGCGGCCTCTCCTGTGTGGGTGCTGGATTGGTTGAAACGGGTTTCGAAGGGAGTGCTTTGCGACTCTTGAACAGACTGAATAAGCTTGGCGATTTTTGCAATTGCTCGAGTTGCGCACGTAATTCAGAAAGGGTTTGAAGATCCTGATCGTGCTGTTCGGCAAGGCGCTCGACAGCCTGGCGCAGGGCAGCAATGGTGATTTGATCGCGGCGGCGATCAGCGGGGTCGTGAGTTGACTCGGATGACTTCAAAGGCTTATTGGGCATGGCTATACGAGTATATGCCATCTCGGTCCCGGTGTCAGGCACCGGTGCCTGGCACCGGTGCCTGGCACTGTGAAACGGTGCTGTGGAACATCAAGATGGCTTGACCGGGTTGGTTGGAACTGCAAGAATGGGTTCCACTAGCAGCAATCTGGAGGGTTTTCCCGCATTGAAGATTCTCATTACCGGTGGGGCCGGATTCATCGGCTCCAATCTGGCTCGACACTATCTCAAACGAGGGGAAGAACTTACAATTCTTGATAACCTGAGCCGGCCCGGTGTGGAGCGCAATCTCCAGGCGCTTCAGCGCGATTTTCCGCAGCTCCGGTTCTTAAAGACAGATATCCGGGATGGCCAGGCCTTTCCCCAACCCGTTGAAGGACAGGATGTTGTCTTCCACATGGCCGCGCAAGTTGCGGTCACAACCTCCATCGTGGATCCGCTCGCAGATTTTGAGGTTAATGCCTTGGGAACACTGAATCTTCTCGAGGCCGTTCGCCAGTCCCGGTCCCAGCCAATTTTGATTTACGCTTCCACGAATAAGGTCTACGGAGACCTGGCTCGTCTTCCGCTGGAGGTTAAGGGCCTGCGCTACGAGCCGGCGACGGGTCTGCAGAGTATTGATGAGTCTTGTCCCTTGGATTTCCATTCACCGTACGCGTGTTCCAAAGGCTCCGGCGATCAATATGTGCGGGATTACGCGCGTCTGTATGATTTGCGCACGGTGGTTTTGCGGCAAAGCTGTATCTACGGCCCGGGTCAGCATGGGTCAGTGGAGCAGGGTTGGGTGTCCTGGATGCTCCGGGCAGCCATGGAGTCGAAACCGGTCACGGTCTTCGGAAGTGGCCGCCAGGTGCGTGACGTCTTATACATCGGAGATCTTGTTGAGGCCTGTGACCTTGTCATTCAGAACATCTCCAGAACCAGCGGCCAGATCTACAATATTGGCGGGGGTATCGAAAACTCGATCTCCATCCTGGAATACCTTCAACTTCTGGACAACAAGTTTGGATGCAAGATCCTCCCTGAATGGGCCCCGGCGCGCCTCGGAGACCAGCGTTTTTTTGTGGCGGATATTGGGAAAGCAAAGCGGGATTTTGGGTGGGCTCCGAAGACCTCTGTGGCTGAAGGGGTGTCCAGGTTGTTGGCGTGGATGAAAGAAGGGCTCACTGCTTCCGCAGCCTGCGAACAATAGATCCTTTAGGAAGCTTCAATGTCCAACGGTGGGGCATCCATAAGACGCCGTGGTCCCTTCTCCCCGATTTAACGAATATACGCGTGTGCAACTTGTCATCCACCTCCAACCCATACTCCTCGGGGAGAAGATCAAATTTAGGGAATTCCAAAGAAATAAACCCGGGTTTGACTTCCGCTTCAAAGCAAACCAAGCGATCCCACTGGCGAATTATGCGAACGTGTATCGGGACATCCCCGGACTGTGGCCTCTTGGGCAAGGGTAAACTCAAAAAGTCCCCGGTGGTCACGATCGCCTCCTTCATTTCGAGTAATGGCAGCGCGGATCTGCGGCGCGGTTTACAAGTCAGTAGGCACAGACCCGAGCCTTTCGCAGAACCTGCGACAGTGAGGGGAATCGTTGCACAAAGGTAATCGTAAGGATTTTGCTCATCCTCATCCCAGATCGCCACAGAGACCCGATAGCGTCCTGGCGCAAGTGCAAGCCGGGGAAATCGCAAGCAGAATTCGCCGTTGCCGGGAGCGAGGGTTTCGATTTGGTAGCGGTCATAGCGGGTGTTTGGGCCGAACACGTAGGTCTGATCTTCGCGAAACAGGGCGATTCCGAAGTGAGGATCCTTTAGAGCGTTGTGGCATCGAAATCGGACCTGTACCTCAAGCGGCTTTCCCACAGAGACCGTGCCGGGTTCTTTTCCCGGGGAACCAGACAACTGCACTGAGATGATCTCGCACAGATTGCGACTGCCCTTGCGCTCCCCCCACCAGGCCTTGATTCTGGACGGTCCGCAAAGGTGCCTGCGTTCTGTCCATGCCAGCTTGAGGTCCGGGGACAATAGGCGTGAATCCGCCGAAGCAGAGCGCCTGCGGCGCCGGAGAATGAATTCTGAATAGAATGTGGAGGCGGCCTCCGGGTGCCCCAGATAGGCCAGGTGTCCCCGGTCCAGGACCAGAACTTCGTCGCACAGACCCTGCAACATATCCGGGGACTGCGTGGCGATAATGAGAGTCTTTTGTTCTGCACGAAATTCCAGAAATTTCCGGCGGCACTTTTCTTGAAATGCCAGATCCCCAACGCTCAGTATCTCGTCCACCATCAAGATGTCGAAATTTTTGTGCACAGCAATGGCAAAACCCAGCCGCGCCTGCATGCCTGAAGAATAGATCTTGATGGGTGTGTCCAGGAAGCCGTCTAATTCGGCAAAGGATACCATGCTCTGGTATTTCTCGCGTATCTCGCTCATCGGCATTCCTAGAATGAGGCCGTTGAGCAGGAGGTTTTCCTCGCCGGTCAGCTCCGGTTCAAAACCGCTTCCCAACCCCAGGAGACAGGAAATGTTACCGTTGACGGTCAGGGTGCCTTCAGTGGGAGTGAGAATACCGGCGAGCAAACTCAGCAGAGTGGTTTTGCCAGCGCCGTTGGTTCCCAGAATCCCTAAAGAGTTTCCCGGAGCAATGCTAAGGGAGAGTTCGCGCAGGGCCCAGAATTCTTCGATCCGCTGGCGGCGGAGCAGCTGGGGCAGCAGAGCGAAAATCAACGCCCCTTTTTGGTGAGGCACGTTGAATTGTTTGCCCAGACGCTGGACTTCGATCACTGGGGTTGGCTTATCTGACATCAGTGTACCTGCTCGGCAAAAGACGGTTCGTAATAGTTGAAAATTCGTGATCCTGCCCAGAAAAGAATCATCGCCGATAGAATGGCCGCGGCTGCGACTTCCGGGGTGCTCCATGGGGCAGGGAATTCCGTGGGATACCCCTTTAGCACAGCCACGCGATAAAGATACACGAGGTGGCTCATGGGGTTCAGCAGACCCAATAAGTACAGGGGACGGGGAAGATTCGCCAGGGCTTGGAACGGATAGAGGACTGGAGTGGCATAGAACCAGAGTGTCAGGAGGAGGTCCACCACATACTTAACATCTCTGTATTTGACCTGCATTCCGGCTACCATGAGAGACAACCCGGCCATCATAATGACTTGTACAAGGATGATAAGGGGAAGCGTCCACACCCAAAGGCTCAGGGGAACCCCCACGGCAAACGCCAATACCAGCACCACAAAATAGGTTAGCAGGAAATGGATAAGGTTTGCGCCCACAACCGACAGGGGAATGACCTCCCGGGGGAAGTTGACCTTCTTTATCAGATGGGCCCCGTGGAGGATGCTCATGGTGGAACCGGAGATCGCGGCTTGAAAAAAACTCCAAGGAAACATGCCCACAATCAAGAAGATGAAAAACGGATAGCGTCCTGAGGACATGGGGAAGATATAGGTGAAAGCCACCCAAAACACACCACTCAGCAGGAGAGGGACTAAAAAGGCCCACAAGAATCCGAGCAGAGGGGATTTGTAACGCACGCGCATATCAGCCAAGGCCAGGTGCCAGATGAGCGCCGCATACTGCCGGATCGGGGTTAGCCTGGCAATGAGTTTCTGTGAAAAGGGCAGAGGGTTCATCGAGCTTTCTTTCTTGCGGAAAAATCTTTGACTAGCGACGCATACAATTGCTCTGTACGGGTAACCATTTGATCCAAAGAGAAATGAGTCTCCACCCACGCCCGTGCTTGGGCGCCCATCCTCGAGGTTTGACCGGGACGGCTAAGCACATCGAGAATGGCCCGGGCGAGAGCTCCGGGATCCGAGGGAGGCACCAGGAGTCCGGTTTCTCCGTGCTTGACGACTTCAGGGACTCCGCCGACGTTACAGCCGATTACGGGCCGCGCATAGGACATCGCTTCCAGATATACGAAGCCGCAGCTCTCATAAGTGGAGGGCGCGACAAAGAGATCGCAGTCTGCCAACAGTTCGCGGCGCTGAATATCGCTCACATGGCCGAGAAACGTAACTCGATTGCGCGCGGAATCCGGAAGCAGTCTCTCCAAATGCCGTTTGTAGCTCAGGCGGGGCGGTCCGATCACAGAATGGGTTTCGCCGTTGATATAGATATCGCGTCCTGCGAAAAGGAAGCTTGTCTTTGGAGCCTTCTCAAGAACCTGAGGAATTGCGCGTACCAAAGTATCCACGCCTTTTCGAGGTTCCAAACGCCCCAGGAAAAGCACAAGCGGCTCCTTTGCTTTCTCAGATGAAGGAGGGCGGGTATCCTCGGGGATGGGTACGCCGAGCGGAAGGATATGAATGCTGGCGGGATTGTAGCCGGCCGTTTGGCCGACCAATTCGGCATGCGCGCGCGTGGAGCAAGTCACGGCTTGGCTTCTATAAAGAGTCCAGTTCTCAAGGGAGGCGCTGAGTTGAGAATCCCATGTGGGGCGTTTGCCATAGGCCTTGGCGACTTCGTTTAGAGAACTGTGAAGTCGAGTCACCAAAGGGACCTCTTTGATAAAACTAACTCCCAGCCCTTCAGCGGAAAAGTTAGGGCCCTCAACCACGTCAAAAGGCTGCTGGGAGTGGATTTTGAGAAACCTTCTGCGAACCGCCCGGATGTAGTTGATCCGCTGCGCAAATTCCGTTGTGGCAATACGCGGAAAAAAATAGTAGCTGTTCCGAATTTTGTGTACCGTAAGATTTCCCCGTTCCACAGTGCGCTCTTGGCCCAGAGTTTGGCAAATCACATGGACCCGGTGTCCCCGCAGAGCCAGTTCTTTTGAAAGCAGAGTGCTGTATACGCCAATGCCGCCCCAACAAGTCTCGGGAGGGTATTCCCGCGAAATCACACAGATCCGCATCCGGGGAGAGGTCTGTCGTTGCGTATTTATGGGTTTAGATAACAGTTGCTCTCGCATCCCACACATTTTCTCCAGGCTGTCGAGGGAATCCGGCGCATATTGCGCCATGCCCGGGTAAAAGATGTTTCCCAGACATTGCCCAGCTTGAATTCTTTGAAGTTGCCGCACAAATACAGACTGCCGTCCGGTTCTAAAAGGCAGTTGCGCCCCTGGCGAAAGCTGCAATCCAAAGTGCGGCGACCGGTTCTGAGCCAATTTGCCGCAAATTGAGCGTGGTTGGCCAACATCTCTCCCGACTCCTCCAAGATATCAAAAAAGTCTGCAATCTTGGCCCGCTGAACTTCGGAGGGCAGGAAGTCATCTTTCATCAGCGCGCTTTCCACTCCGATTTCCGAAATTGCCGCGGGCGTGAAATTGATCCCGATATTCCTTTTTCTTGCGTAGTTGCGCATACGGAACAGCTCGTCCGCGTTTTGGTTCCCCACTGTCATATTGATGCCCACGCTCATGAAGGGATAGGCGCGCGTCAGTTCCTGGACTTCCATCAGAGTCCGCTCCACTTGAGGAAACACGCCCTTGCGGTTGCGCACAGCTTCATGAACCGGCCCGAGCCCATCCATGGAAACAGTGATACCGAGATGCACTTCGCAATCGGCGATCGCTGCCGCAAGGCGCTCTATTTGATCGACGACTTGACCGGTGTTCATTCCATTCGTGGGCAGGTCGACCCGGCGCAATCGGGAGCATGTCTCCACCGCGGTCTTCACATTCGATACCAGATCCGGATTGAGTGTGGGTTCGCCGCCCGTGAGATTGAGAATTTCCAAAGAGGACTTCAACAGAGGGTCGTTGAAGAGCTTCTCGATTTGTTCATGAGAAATTGAGGGTTCGGACTTCTGTTTGACCCAGGTGGAGCACATGGCGCAGCGAGCATCGCACTGATAGCTTGTGAACAGGACAAGCACCTGGGGGCGCGGAAGCCTGAACCGGCGCGGCGGCCGGTCTAAATGAAGCCCGTTACCGGGTCGCTGTATTTTCATAGACGGCCAATGCTTGCTCATAAATGCTTTTTTCGTCGTACTGCTTGATGATGTGACTGCGGGCATTGCGACCCAAGCGCATCCGGGTATCGGGGTGTTCCAGTAAATGAATGATGCCTTGGGCCAGCTCGGCGCTGGAGCCCGGAGCCGTGAGCCATCCGTTTACGCCGTGCTCCGCAAGCTCCGAGAGTCCGCCGCCGCTGGAACACACAACAGGTTTGCCGCAGCTCATGGCCTCGAGGCAGGTGTAGGGGCTGTTTTCCCAAAGAGAGGGGATGACGACCAAGGTCGCGCGGCGATAGTAACCAAGCAATTCCTCGCGGGGTATGCCGCGAAGCCACTGGACTGCCCCGCGTTCCATATAGGGCGCGAGAGTTTCAGAAACGTAGGATTCCATGCCGCAGGGATCGCCTAGGAAAGTGAATGTTGCGGTTGGGCACTGTGAGAGAACTTTGGGAATTGCCCGGGCCAGGACCTGAACCCCTTTGCGGAACTCCAAGCGGCCCACATATAGAATTTCCGGCTGGCTATCCGAGGGGGCGACTCCGTTGGGGGAGAAGAAGTCCAGATCAATGGGATTGCGAACCAGAGGGATTCCTTGAAGTCTCACCCGGTAACTCTCGGCAACCTTATCAACCACCGCTTGAGTGATGCCAACCAGCTGGTGCGCGCTGAAGATCCAATGCTTTTCCAAGGAATGAGCTCCGCGCCAATACGGAAGACGGTGAGTTTGATTGAGCTTTACGGCCACATACTCGGGCGTGTGCAGCTTGATCAGCAGAGGAGGATTCCGGTGAGTCAGGTAATACCAGAACCCTTCGGCTCGGGCCTCGGAGGCCTCGACGACATCCAGCCTAATGTCCTTGTGCAATCTCTTGAGTGCTTGGGATACCGACCAGGAATATTCCAATCTTTCGACAAGTCCCGGATGGGAATCCCGGACTAAGTCCATGAACGAAAGCCGGGCCGGCTGCACCCGGATTACCCGGATGCTTTGTCCGCCGGGAACAAGTAGTTCTTCATACACGGAGTCGCCTTGGGAGATGACGAATACTTGGTGTCCCTTACGGGCCAGAAGGCGGGACATCTCCGTTACATAAGTGCCGACACCGCCGACCTGTTGCGGAGGGTAATCTTTGGAAAGGAAAGCCAGGTTCATGCGTTTGAACTTCTGTGACGCCGGAGCCGGATCTTGCGGATAAGGGTGCGTGGAACGAGCAGCAGAGATACGGCCAGGCCGGCCAATCCGAACCAGAGTAAGTGCCCGATCACCCGGCGAATGACGAGCGGTTCGGAATGATCGTTCTCGGGGAAGTAGACTTCGGTGCTGCGCGAGCCGCTCAGGCAAGCGCCCAGGAATTTCTGTTTGCGGCAGGCGCCGGGAATTGCCGGGTGACAGAGAACGATTGCTTTTTGGAAAGAGGGACGGCATTGCCAGCGCAAACTGAGAAGGATTAGGCGAAACAGATTGAGCGGGTTTTTCTCGTGGATGTAAATCCGGTATCGCCGGTTCGGCCTGCGGCTGTGTTCGACCCAGTCGATCTCTTCGCCGTAAATTTGGGTGATCACTTCGATGGGGATTCCGGGGTAAAGACCCTCGATACGCCGCAGCGCGGCCTCGGCCTGGCCCGGGCTTACCTGTTTCGGCTTGAGCACTACCACCTGTTGCCTGGCCCGGGCCCATGCGGCGAAAATTTCAAAACGGAGGAAGAGCCTGGCCATCTGCTTGAAGAAGTTGGCTGTCTTCCATACGGGGATCACGAGGTGCCGGTAAGTATTTGTTTTGTAGAAAACCTGCAGCCCTTCGATCTGCGCTTTTAGCTCTGCGACATTGGCTCCGGCCGAACCCAGCTCCCGGCGCACCTCATCTAGTTGCTTTTGCCGGTTTGATACCTCCTCCTCCAGGTGGATACGCAGACCCTCTTTTTCTTCGTTGACTTGCTCTGCAAGGTCGGCCCACTTCTTGTTGGCGTCGCTCAGGTTCTGGCAGTGAATCCGGAGCTGGGAGTATTCCGAATCCTTATCCCGGAGCTGTGCACTCTTGTGGTCGTAAGCTTCCCGGATTTTTTTGATTTCCTGCACCTTGTCGGCCAGGGCGAGGTTGAGCCGGGAGACTTGGCGGATGCCTGCTTCGAGTCTCTGTTGCAACTGCTCCTGTTCGGTAGAAGTTTCTTGGAGCCGCCGATTTGTTTCGTTTAGTGTCGATTCAAGCTTCTCAGTTTCTGCGGCCCTGCGGGTCAGTTCATGTCGAAAATCCGCCATCTCTCGAGTCTGCGCGCGCGCCTCTTCGAGCTGTGCTTCCCGCTCGTTCAGCAGGACCCGGAGCCCTGCCAGTTCCTGCTCGTTGGTCCAGAGCTTTTTTAATTCCAGTTCCAAGCGCTCTTCCTGGGATTTTGCGTAGCGGTGGCGGTCCTCTGTCTCCTGTAGAGAGGTTTTCAGACGCTGGGATAGTTCGTTGTGTTCCGACCGGAGCTCGTCTATTCGTTGGGCGCGCTCATTGGCGCGCGCCCGTTCTTCTGCAAGCTGAATGTCTCGTGAATATAGCTCATTGCGTATGAATTGGATCGAGTTCTGTGAATCCTGTAGTTCTCGTGCCAGGCGTTCTTTAGCCTCGACGAGTTGGGTGATTATCCGGTCCCGTTCCTCCGCGGAGTCCTTACCGTTCGAGCCCGCGCTATAACGGAAGGAGAAGTGTTCACGAAAAGTCTTTCGAAGCATCTTGCGTTGCCAGATAAGACTCCTGCGAATCCCTGCAGCCAGCGAGGGCGAGGTTCTTAAGATTGTTTCCCGGTCGTGGGAGGCGAGGAATTTCTGAATGCACTGGACAACATGGTCGTAGGCCACATCATAAGGGAGGTGGGAGCCGTCCGTGAGAAGCGTGTTCCCGGGGAGCACCTCCCCGAGTCTTTCCGGATAGTGCTTGGCCACCAATAGCAGGCGATTTCGTTCCACCATGGTATCTGCGAATTGACCGCTCACTGTGCCGTGGAAGTGATGGTGGACGACGCTGGACGGGACGTAAAGCAGCTTCCAGCCTTTCTTGCGACAGCGTAACCCGATTTCGATATCCTCGAGGAAGATATTGAAGTCTTCGTCAAAACCGCCCAATTCCTCCAAATATTCTTTACGGTACATTGCGGCGCAACCAGATAGGCTTGAGACTTCAGTGACCTCGTCGTATTGGCCGATGTCCTTTTCTTCAAATCCCCGGTCCTCCCAATAAAAAGAAGGGAGTTCCTGATGGCCTGCGCTGTTGATGCGGCCATCAGACAGCAGGATTTTGCTGCCCACCCCCGCGACTTCAGGCCGGCCTTGGGCGGCCTTGACCAGCTCCTTGAGCCAGGAGCGCTCTACCGTGGTGTCATTGTTGAGAAAGACCACATATTCTCCCGGGCATTCCCGGGTCGCCAAATTGAGAGCGCGGGAAAAATTGTTTTGGTCGTTTTGGAGGATTCGGACATTCGGGTAGCGGGTCTGAACAAATTCAAGGGAGGTGTCGGTGGATCCGTTGTCCACCAGGCTTAGCCGGAGGCGGCTCCGTGGATAATTCAAAGCCTCCAATGAAGCCAGACATTTATCCAAATGCTTGACCCCATTATAGTTAATGACGGATACGGCAACTTGGGGGTGAGGGTGGCTGTTCTTCATGGATGGTCTAGGGATTTCTCCGATGTTCAGGCTAGAACGGCTAACATCATAAGGGATCGCCCCAGGGCGCACAAGGCCTGCCGGATCCGGCCTCACGGTAGCACGGGCGCGGGTGTGGGCGTATCCGGGACACCGGCACTCAGGCCTACCGGGTTTTGCCCTGCCCTCATGTGCTTGACCGCGCTCAGCAATTCCAAAAAGCGCTCTTTGTTGAATGGGCTTAGGGTGGGCGCGATCGAGGAGAAATCCGAATCCAGTGTGCGGAAAACAGTTTCAAGCTCTTTCGGGGCAAGCGATGCGAGACTGCAAGAATTGGGCACTCTCACAAGGTTAATATACACGTGCGCTCCGTATTCTTCGGCAAGCAGGAAGATATCTTTGATCTCAAAAAAATTCTGGGGCATCGCGCACAGAGTCAAGGAGAAAATGTCATTAATTCGCTTAGGAATTTTTGAAAGCGGCCCCAAGTTTGCCATGACTTTTTCAAAACAGGATCGGGGACGTATGGCCTCAAAGGTCTTCTTGGTGGCTCCGTCCACAGAGACATCCAAGTGATTGACATGAAGCTGCTGCATATAGTCGAGGGCCTTACCACTGACCACGGACCCGTTGGTGCTGATCGTCACGGTGCACTTAGGATTAGTGCGAAGCATGATGTCCCAGACACGAAAATGCTCGGGGATAATCAAGGGTTCGCCGCCGGCAAAAACGGTATGTCTCAAATGAGGCACAAATTCTTCCAATTCCTCGAAGAAGCGGTCTCCGTAAGCGCGGGGAAGAGGAGGCAGTTTGTCCCTCTTGGCTCTTATTTGTGAAGAGTAACTCCCGCTGCACATAATGCAGGCGAAGTTACAATCATTGGTGAGCCGGAATTCCATTATATATGGCCACTTAGGGACGAGCGTGGGGGCATTGGCGGGTTCGTAGTGGAAAGAATAGGGATAGGCCCCCATCCTTGCCAGCCTGGCGCATCCTTCGCACCCCATCCCATATTCATATCGAACCAAGTGCGAACGGATTTGGTTGATGGCAGGGCCATTCCACAGATCCATCAATGTGTCCTCGGCCACATTGCCAATAATGTAGTCACTGTTCTCGCAGCAAACCTGCACAGTCCCCCAAGGCGTGAAATTCATGCTGACAAAGGGCGCGTAGCACGCGGATCGAAACCCGACTGCTGAAAAGTCGCGACGCCTATCAAAATCGAGGATCCAGGATTCCATATCAGCCAACCTTCTTCGCAGAGTGTTCCAACAATTGGATAAACTCCTTTAAGCGGGATAGATTACTCGGGCGCACTCTGCCCTCGAGGCGCTCCAAGTCCTTCGCGAGGACTTGGAGCATCTCCATTCGGTCTGCCGCCGGAAGATCCAGTGCACAAAGGGACCCGGGTGTTCTTACAACGTAAGTTTCCAGCTGGGCGTTGAGAGGCTCCGCAAATTCGAGCATGCCTGCGAATTCGCTCCAAGTGTTTCGAGTAATGGGGAACTGGAGATACAGCTTTCTGGAGTTAGGGCGCTCTTGAGCATACTCGGCAAAAAGACGGAGCGTGGCGGTCACCTCTTCCATGCGGGCGCCTTGACAGAGAGTTTCAAAGCGGGTTTTGTCGAGCGAAAAAAACGGAACTACCAGATCGGAAAAGTTTAGGGCCGATAAATACGACTGGACGCGCTTGTCCAGATGGGTTCCATAAGTAAATGCGCTGATGGATGCTTCATATCGCTGAGAGATGAGCAGGTCCCAGATGCGGTAGTGAGGTTCGATGAGAAAGGCGTCCCCACCCTGGAAATCACATTGGAGCGTATTGGGCAACAGTTCCCGAAGCTCCTGAAAAAACGACTCTCCGTAGGGATTGCGCGGATCCGGCTTCTCCCCGGCGTCCTCCGATAAGACCGAACACGAATATGGGGCACACAGCACAGACCTTACTTTGCAAGTATTGGCCAAACGAAAGGTAAAACGGCGCGGCATGAGGGAGCCGGAAGGAATGGGGATCCAATCGTAGCTGCGTTTTGCCGGGATGTCCGAGGAGCCTTGATCAATATACCAGCGACAACGGTCGCAACCGCTGGAGAGGTCGTAGTGTTTGAGGTAGGTGCGGAGCTGGTCCATCTTGAAACCGTTCCAGACCTGCTGGATTGTCTGGTACCGGATATCCCCGACGCCAGCGCCGCGGCGCAGACTGCAGACACGGACATCCCCGCGCGGCCCGAACTCGAGCGAGACAAACGGCGCATAGCAAGCCGCGCGAAAGGGTTTCTGGCTTAGATCGCGGTTGCGGTCGTATTCAGTGATCCACTGTGGGGCCCAAGGCTCCATGATTCTTCTCCGCTAAGTCTCTTTAGGAGACCTTCGTATGAGATTTGACTTGCCGGGTTTAGTTGCTCTCTTAGTCGTGTGTATGCTCTATGAAGGTATACGTGGATGTGCAGCCGTTCGTCACGTGGCAAGGTGTAGACACTGTGCTCCTCCGGATAAGTGACCATGTTCAAAGTGACTCGTGCTCCCAATCGCACCGCGAGTTCGTAGATTTGGGGCAGCTCATGGAAGTTCTCACGCAAAACGCAGGCAACGATCTGGAAATCCCATCCTAAGGCCTTGGCCTGGCAAGAGAAATACTCCAAGTTCTTCATGACTACCTCATATTTGCTAAACCGGCGCACGCGCTCAAAGGTTTCTTTGGTGGCGCCGTCAATAGAAACGGCCATACTTCCCACGTTCAGCCGGCCAAGGTAGTCTTTTACACGTTGGCTGAGAACAGACCCGTTGGTGTTGATATGAATCCGTGCAGCAGGGTTTATCTCCACGAGTCGATCCCAGACGCGATAGTTGCCAGGTGTTAGAAAGGGCTCCCCTCCGAAAAAACTGGCATGACGGATGTGCGGAAGAAACCTGTCAAGCTGCTCAAAGAATTGGTTCGTATAAATGATGGGTTTCCGCGGCCTTCCTTCTATATGTTTGCGATAGGCTGAGGAGACCTCACCACTACACATGATACAGGCGTAGTTGCATTCATTCCCTAAATTGAAGTAGAACTGCTGGGGCCATTGCGATTCCGGCTCCACGTCGAGAAAATCGTACCGGCGGGCGAGAATATCCGTTAGATCCCCGGCTCTCATCTGCCAGGCGCACCACTCGCATTCTTCCGGAAAGTCGTAATTCAGAAGCCGGGTTCGCATGTTGCGCAGAGCCTCTCCTTTCCAAATCTCATCCAGCGAAGACTCTCCAATCCGGCCCAACACGTAGCGGGCGCTTTTCCAGCAAGCAACCACTTCTCCGTTGACGTTGAATTCCAAAGTTGTGAAGGGTGCATAGCAGGCTGCGCGGAAGGCCTTGCCGTCAAAATTGCGATTTTGATCGTATGCCACACGCGTTGCCAGGTTCACTATTGTTTCTCCGCGATAGGTTTATAGAAAAACGGCCGGTGTGAATTTTGAGTGGAAGCGCCCTGAAGGCTTTCCAGAAGCAGTCCGTAATGCGCAGCGCTTTCCTGACTGATGCGGTTTTGAAGGCGCTTGAAATGCAGATCCAAATAGGTGTGAACCTCTTGGATCTGGTCTGCAGGGAGTTCATAAAGACTGCAATCGGGTGGATGGTGGACCAGGTTGACGTTAATCGGACAGCCCAAGTCTTCCCCCAAGCGCACGATGTCCGGAAACTCCATCCAGTTCTGCCGGGTCACGCACACGGCCAAGTGAACTTTACGCCGCTTTTTGTTAGCATGAGCCTTGATTTGCTTCAAGTTGGAATACACTTGCTCAAAGGAAGCTTTCTGGCGCACGGCCTCAAAGGTGTGAGCCGTAGCGCCGTCAAAGGAAACGCCGATATTCTCAAAATGGATGTTTTCCAGATAGTGCCAGACCGTGTCATTTAGAATCGAAGCGTTAGTGTTGATTGTGCACTTGATGTGCGGTCCGGATTCAATGAACAAGTCCCAAACCTTGTGGTGTTCGGGTATGAGAAAAGGCTCTCCTCCACCGAACATAGCGAATTTCAAATTGGGAATAAAATCCCTCAGCTGATTGAAAAAGGGGTCTCCATAGACTTTGGGAAAGGGCCGCCTGCCTTCCTGCGCCCTTAAAACCGAAGAGTAGTCGCCATTGCACATGACGCAGGCATAGTTGCAGATATTACTCAGACGGAAGTCCATTCTTTGAGGGCCCTTGGGCCATTCTTCCGTAACACGGAAACGGTCGTCCCTTCTCGCAAAGACGCCGTTTAGGTTTCCCAACTCCACCTGCCACCGGCAGCGTTCGCAATCCAAAGAAAAATCATACTGCTTCAGAGCTTGGCGCAGGAGCTGGATGGGCTCAGCGCTCCAAATTTCACTGATAGTCTGATCGGGCACACGTCCCACAACATAACGGGTATTGACGCAGCACACTAAAACCTCGCCGTTGGGTGAAAAATCCAAATTCACAAAGGGTGCGTAGCAGGCAGAGCGAAAGGCTTTATTATGCAATGGTCGCGTGGAGTCGTACTTTAAAATCCAATCTTGGATGTAATTAGTCTTTAGCAGAGTCATAGAATCAGCGCTCCGGCCTCGTCTGGCTCCAATGGCGCACCCAGCGTATTCATGAGCATCTGATAGTTCCCGTCGCTGTGGTCGTCGATGCTGCCCTGGATCTGGGGGTAGCTCCATGCCAGGAATTCGGAAATGCGCTTTTTAAGCCGCGGCGGAGCGTCATGAATGCTGACCGGGCCCGCGTGATGGTTGCCTCCGGGCAATACCGTGTTCATCCACACACTGGCGCCATAACGTGCGGCGAGTAAAAAAATATCCGGCAGCTCATGCCAATTCTGCAGCAGGCCGCAAGTGCTGAATCGTAGATTGGCACCGGTGCGCCGGCAATATTCGGAAAAGTAGTCCAGATGCTCCACCACTTTTTCAAAATGCGCCCCGCGTCGCACCTTCTCGAAAGTTTGCTTGGTGGCCCCGTCAATGGAAACGCACAAATCAACCAACGTTAGATTTTCAAGAATCTCCTGGACCCGAGGCGTGAGAATCGAGCCATTGGTGGTAATGCGCAGGCGGATTTGGGGCGCACACTCGATCATCATGTCCCAGATTCGATAATTATCTTCGACCAGAAAAGGCTCGCCCCCGGTGAACCAGCTGTACTGCAGCCGGGGCAGAAACTCCTTGAGCTGTGAAAAAAAGGGCTCCGCATAGGGGCTCTCAATAGGCGGGAGTTTCTGCACTTCTTTGCGGATGCGGGAACTGCAGTCGCCGTGGCACATGATGCAGGCAAAGTTGCAGATATTGCTCAATCGAAAGTCCATTTTGAGAGGCCCCTTGATCCATTCAGGCCCAATGTCGTACACGTCGTCCTTCTTGGAAAAACTGGTCTTAAAATCGCCTTGGGCCACATACCATGCGCAGCGATCGCAGCCTTTGGAAAAATCGTATTGTGTCAGCGCATCCCGGAGTTCCTCCATTGCTTTGCTGTGCCAGATTTCGCGCAAACTTTGCTCCCGGACATTGCCTACCCTTTGAGCATGATTGGCGCAGCAGACGATCACGTCTCCAAAGGGTCCGAAATCCAGAGTGGTAAACGGAGCGTAACAGACACTCCGCATAGCTTTGTTGTGCAGAGGACGGTCGAGATCGTACTGGGGGGCCCAATCCGGAAGCGTTGTCATGGGACGGAAAGCTCCTCGCCCACTGCGCTTAGATAGCGCTCGACTGCCTCGCGCGAGACATACTTGTACCGGTGGACTGAGGTGCATGCGGCGCAAAGCGGCACTTCCGAAAAGTCCCCTTGAATATGGGCCAATCGCATACGGCGCATGATCTCGCCGCGGTAAATTTCCGGTAGAGGGGCTTCGCGGATATTTCCGATCTTGAGTTCAAAGGCGTTGTCTATGCAGCAGGGGCTGATATCGCCGGCCGCGTTCACATTAATGCCATACCAGAAGACGCCGCAAATCTTGATTGAGTTTGACAACGAGTTTGTCTCGCTGTGACGCTGCTGAACGGTTTGGGGAAGCGCAGAAGGTTTGTTGCCTGCCTGCGGGATTCCCATTTGCGCGAGGGCATAGCGGTGAAGCTCGTCGAAACGAGGCTGTTCCGCAGGGCCGGCATCGCGGCACTTGATCCAGATGAAGGCGTCATAGTCCTGGATGTGGTCCAGATATCCCCAATCTCCGGTGAGTGTGAAGGAAAAGTCGCGTTCCTGCAGCGCATGGGACCAGAAACGGCAGAAGGGAATCACCTGGTCGAGATTTTCGTCGGTCACAACGAGTTGGAGTACGAACTTCAGATTGTCGAGTCCGTGCCGGCGTTTCAAACCCAGAAAATATTCCACATCGGAGTTGACCTTCCAGATATTCGAAACCTTCTTGATTGCGCGCTGGGCCCTGGTGTCCACGGCGTCCAGTCCGAGCAGGACTTCCACCGTGACTTCAGGGTGGCGCCGGATGACTTCGGCCATAGCGTCAACGCGCTCTTTGGGGAGATAGGATCCGTTGGTGACAAGGGCGAGCTGGCGAATATGCGGCTGGGCCATGGCAATCTCAAAGAATTCCAGAAAGTCCCGGTGGAGAGTCGGCTCTCCAATGCCGCAGAGGCGCAGGTAGACTTCCGGGTGTTCGGCCGGTGTACAGGCCGCATCAGCGAGAAATTCATCGAAGCGTTCGAATAGGCGGTGAAAGTCTTCGAGGCTCAAGTAACCAAGGCGCGTGCCATGCGGGGCTTGGCCGGTCCCGATAATGCAGTAATTGCAGCGGGCATTGCACAGGTCAGTCAGTTCAACGGAAAAGGTGATTTCCACGAAGCCTGCTCGGGTGAGGTCCGGCCCCCACGGGCCGGGGCCTATTCAAGAACGGTGAAGCGGCAAGAAGTTGCGTATCTATGAGCCAGGTTATATAAAAGAGCATGGCCCGTCAAGGAGGAGCCCCTATTGCCACACGATCATCTCCACTGCAATAACCTTTCCGTTGAAATCACCGACTACTGTAACCAGGCCTGCACCTACTGTTTCCAGAGCCGCAAGGTGGACAATATGCACGGGGAGGGCTTTGAGCGGGAGTTCATGGATCTCAAATCATTCCAGAAGGTTGTGGACGGGATGAGGTCCTCGGACATGCGTTTTGAGTCCTTCACGCCCTATTGGCTGGGAGAACCCATGCTTCACCACCAGCGGGTGGAGATACTCCGATATCTTTTTGATGCCAACTGCCAGGACCGGTTTTTCCTCAGATTCCATATGAATACAAACGGGGTGCTTATGGATCCCGCCGTGTCCGATGTGCTTCTGGACTACGCGGAGTATATCGAATCCGGTGGCTATGAGGACATGCAGATCAACATCACACTTTCGATCGATGCGCTGCTTCCAGAAACCTACAAGGCCATCCGGCTGGTGGACGGGAATCAACTCCTGAGAGTGGAAAACAATATTCGATATTTGTTGGCCCGTCGCCGTGAGAGAGGCCTCCGTCTGCCCAATCTGACCTATCAATTTGTGGTCATGGATATCAATAAGGAGGAAGCGCAGGACTTTTGGCTTCACTGGAGTTCCATGCTCCGCTCCTACGATGTGCCCTTTGCCACGATCAGTGATGTGCAATATTTCCGGGATCGCGATGCGATTTTCTTCAGGGTTGAGGATCACCCGGACTATGAACTGGTGATGCGTTGCCGGCGGAATCATCAAGAGGTCTTGCAGCGGGTGGGCCTGCTTCTGGAAGGGGAGGAAGGAGCCGATTCACCTGATCAGCAGGAACACCCTAGTGGCGAAGTGGATACCCGGGAACCGTGTTTTCAGTTGTGGAACATGATGGTCATGTCCAAAGACGGAACGGTTGTGCCTTGCTGCAAAGACCGGCTGTTTGAATTGAGTTTAGGAAATGCCTACAAGAGCGGTTTTGCACAGCTATGGAGGGGAAAGAAGCTGCGCCAAATGCGGCTGGACCAAATCCAGGGCAACTTCAGCAAGTACGCAGTTTGTTCCACCTGCTACAAACCGCCAGGCGGTGTGGTTCCCAAAGAACACGTCCTTAGATACCTCAAGGACATCGGGCGTGAAGATCTGATCGATTCCTTTTTGAAACGGATCGGGGAGGGCTATCAGGTTGCGACCCTTTCGTCTTCTTAGCATCCTGGTTGGTGTTCTGCTCGCCGGCGTTGTCCTCGAACTAGCCTTGCAAGTTTCTTCCTTTGTTGCCCAGTCGCAGGTTTTGTCACAGCGAAGTTTAGGGCGAGATGCAGAAAGGGGAAGGACCGTTCTCTGCATCGGAGACTCATTTACCCGAGGGATTGGAGTCAAGGAGTTGGAGTCCGCCTATCCCACACAGCTCGAAAAGATTCTGAACCAAAGAATGCCGGAGCATGAATGGGAAGTCGTCAATTCTGGCATTCCCGGATGGAACTCCTCGCAAAATCTCGTTGCTCTCCGGCGGACTCTGGCATCAAGTAGTCCACAGTTTGTTTGCATTTTGGCCGGGCTGAACGACCAGGGGAGTAGAGCCTCAGTTGGGGAAGCGAAGGAACTCTTGAGTCAGACAAACACTACTGCAACGTCGACTGGTTGGACTTGGAGGTGGAGGACGGCATATCTCCTAAAGCAGTTGCTGAGGCCTCATTTTCACAGCCCAGTTTTGGCCGAACAGGAAGAGAAGAAAGCCGATAAGAGACTGCCGCCCAATGACGGCACTGTTTCGGCACATATGAGCGAGTACTGGTATTGGCTGGCGCGGCACAATATGGGAAGGGCCCGAGAGGCATTGTTTTCCGCTTTGAGTGCACTTCGGAGCGAGGAAGATCCGTTGCGTTTCGAAATTGCGTGTGGACTGCGTCAAGTGGGCGCGGTTAGTGATGCGCAGAAGGAACTCGAACGATATTTGCGGCATCATCCCAAGGATGCCAGGCCTCTTACGGAGCTTGCTTGGGCGGCTTTTGACGCGGGAGATATTGATGAGGCGGAATCACGGCTTGCCAAGGTGATTGCCATGAACGCGGGTTCCTCTCAAACCTATTGTTTGGAGGTGCTGTTGGCCAGACATTATCAAGATTCCACCAGGGCGGTCCGGGGTGTTTTTAAAGCCATCATTCTTGGCATGGGTGAGGGGGACGTTGAGTATTACTTGGATTTGGTTTTGGATGAATCTATGGTCCAGAGATTGACGCTCGATCAGGTCAAGGAGGTCATCGGCGAACTCGAGGAAATGTGTCGCACTTACGGATGGAATCCGAAAGAGCTCCTGCGACTTTACGCGGCGCGCTTATCAGCTCAGCATAACGTTCCGCTAGTTCTGGAGAGTAATCTGAAAGGGATGGTGGATCTTTGCCGGCAGTCCGGCGCGGAACCTCTTCTCATAACCTACCCCTTCTGGGAACCTCAGCAGGATTTGAATGCGATTATTTCCAGAGTTGCTGACAAGAAGGGGGTTGCGGTAGTGCATCCGAGCCTTGCTTTTGCCAAAGCCCAACAGGAGGAGGCCGAAGTACAGCTATATGGACAGGATGGACATTGCTCCGAAAGAGGGTACTGGGTGCTGGCGCAGGCGGTTGGGGACAATCTGACGCAGAGCTTTGAACATGGGGAATTTGGGGGAGGCCGCTGATGGCCACATTGACTGTCTATGTCGAGCCAACAGATGTCTGCAATGCCAAGTGTCAGTATTGCGTGCATACCACAGATGAGTCCCCGCACGGAAGGCCCAAGGGCTTTATGGAGTTGGAGATCTGGAAGCGAGTTATAGAAGATCTGGCCGCTATGAAGGCGGACGGCACGATCACCGAGCGCATTGATTTCCGGCCGTACTGGTTTGGCGAATCCTTTCTGCATCCCGAATTTGATCAGATGCTGAAGTACGCCATGCAGAACGATTTCCTGGACGAAATGCTCTTGGCCACGAATGGGGCTCATTTGGATGCCCGCTATGTGGAGATTCTCTTGGACTGGGCCGAGGCACACCCCAAGGCCCAGTTTTTCATCAACTATGGGATTGACGCTCTGGACGAGGCCGGGGTCAACCAGGTCAAAAGGATGAAGGGCAGCGGGCAGATGCTGGAGAACATCCATTCCATGCTTGATGCGCGTGCTCTGCGAGCCGTGCCTAATCTCCATCTGATCTACCAGATGGTGGTGATGCCGGAAAATGTGGGGAGGTCCTCTGACTTTGTGAACCACTGGGAATCTGTGTTAGACGGGCGGGGGATTGGGTATGTGGTGGGTACGGACTGGTCGCCGTATATTCACAAAGATTATGTGTGGCTTAAGTCCTGTGTGGGAGCGGACTGGCAGCAGGACGCGGACGAGCTGCACCGCGGTGCTTGCTACACGTCGGGCATGACCCTAATGGAACAATATCCTGAATCACCCGGTCCATTGAAACCAGCCGGCCCCCAGGAGAGGAAACCCTGCGGCATGGCTTGGCAGTTGACGGTTTGCTGGGATGGGCGAGTCACACCCTGCTGCATTGACACGAAGTGCGATCTGGAAATCGGCAATGTGCATCAGCAGTCGCTACGCGAAATCTACACAGGGAAGAAAGCTTTGGAGCTGAGGGTGGCTCACCTGCAGGGGATTCTGGAAGATTATCCGCGCTGTGACTACTGTGACTGTCCTTATCAAAATGCCTTTTCAGGTGCGCACTGGTTACCGGATGAGAAGATTGCGCAAACACTAAAACAAGCCAAAAAGGAAGGAATCAAGGTTCAAAGCAGGGATCTACAGAATCCGGCCGGAGGCAGAACTATTCGGACAGCTGTCTGTCTTGTTCCCGTGTTTGACACGAATACGCCGCCGCTAAGTTTGGCTTATCTCAAGGCGAGCCTGATTCAAGAGGGATATGAATGCCAATGCTTTGACTTCACACCTCGATTTCGGTCTTTGATGGCTTGTGCTTTGGGCGACAAAATGGCTGAAGCGGAGCTCGAATCAAGGCCGGAGCTTGTTGAAGAGTGGGCGACAGAAATTGCCAAAGCTTGTCCAGGTGTAGTGGGTTTTACTATCTATGACTCAAATATTCGAAACACAGAAAAAGTCGTCACGGTTCTGCGTCAGAAGTGTCCTGGTGTCTTGATTGTGTGCGGCGGGCCTGCCGTGGTTCAGGGGCATATGAACAACATCCTATGCTGCCTGGAGTTTGCCGATGTTGTTATTGAGGGTGAAGGTGAGTTTGTGCTCCCAAGAATTGTTGATGCCATTGATCGTGGGGAAGATCCGCAGACCCTTTCGCAAGTCTGGTCCAAGGACAAGGATGGAAATCCGGTTTATTCAGGCTCTGGGCAGCTTGGGCCAATTGATGAAATCCCGTTTCCAGATTTCAGCGACTTCAGCCTGGATGACTACACGTTTAAGGGACTACCCCTGCTGTTTTCCAGAGGTTGTATTTTGAACTGCACTTTTTGTACGAACAAATGGAACCATAAAACGCAGCGGACAAGAAGCGGAAAGAACGCCTTTGAGGAAGTTATGCGAAACTATAGGGAATTTGGGATCGCTAGATTCATGATGAACGACGACTCTTTGATATCACATTTAACTTTTCCTGAGCTCGATGCTTTCGCTGACTTATTGTGCAGCTCCCCAGTGCAGTTTTCCTGGTCTATTTATGGAACACGGATTGATCGGCTTCTTACCCAAGAATTTGTCTACAAACTGGTGAAGTCGGGGTTGGAGGAAGTGCAGCTAGGAGTGGAAAGCTTTTCTACAAGGGTTCAGAAGGATATGGGAAAGTCTTCCAACCTAGAAATGACGAACCGAGTCATACACATGTTTCACAAAGCAGGAGTTCGAGTCAGGATCTGGCTTATTTATGGGTACCCAACAGAAACCGAGACGGATTTTGAAGTGGGCTGCGAATGGCTTGGTGAAAATAGCGGGGTGTTGGATCATGTCAGTGCGAATTGTTTTTCTCCTAACAAAAAGTATTTGGCAGATCGGAAAGGTGTGGTAAGGGATTTTGATTGGGAGTATTGGTGGACATGGAGTTCGGATCAGGTTGAATTGGAACAACGCAAAGAGAGATTTTTCAAACTGTTGGAGTTGCTGGACCGGGAGCGAATTAGGCGTGGGGGAGAATTTTCGTATTTGGTTGGAGATCCCTTCTATACTCAATACTTGGAGTCTTGGGGGCCGGAAGAATCTGAACAGCTAAAGCAGGCCTGGCGCAACGAGCTCTTTAAATTAGGAGTTTCGGAGATCATTGTGTGAATACGCACGGCCAATTAGTGCTCCCGGTCAAGCGCGATGTTTCGAGAGCGGTGATTTGATCTTCCAGTCAATCTGGTTTATCAAGATGCCAGGGATTTCGTCACATCCCGTGAGGTATTCGCCTGGTGGAAAGGGGGCCTGAACTGCGCAATTTGAGCCGCAATCTTGCTGTGGGCATTTCTCTTGGAGTTGTGGCGGTTGCCTATCAATGGTTCAACATCTCACATCTTAAGCAACTCGGCATTTTAGAAATCCCCCCTGTGTTCGATGCAGCGCTTTACCTCTATCAGAGTGTGGAAGGGTACCACGTACTGGTGAAGGAAGGTTTTTCCGGATTTCTAAAATTTGCGGCCGCAAGTTCTTCCATAAGAGCGCCTTGGTTCGAACATATGGCTGTTGTGACGTATCTTTTCTTCGGAGAGCCTAGCCGGGAGGCAGCTCTTTGGAGTCACCTGCCTTATCTGTTCGTTCTGTTGCTCACAGTCTATGCCTTGGGAAGGAAGGCTTTTGAAAGTCAGATTGCCGGGGTTTCTGCTGCTCTAGTCCTTCTTTCCTTCCCTGTTGTTATTAGCTATTCCAGGTTTTTTCAGACCGAGATCCCTTTGGTTACTTTTGTAGGGCTTACCCTCCTCTTGGTCATCAAATCATGGTATTTTGAGTCAGTGCCATGGAGTGCTGCTCTTGGAGTCGCTCTTGGCCTCTGTCTTCTCACGAGGACGATGGCCCCAGCCTATTATATTGGTCCACTAGGTATGGGCCTGTACTTGGGGCTCTCCCAGTCTGCGCACAAGCGCAGAGTTCTCGGAAATCTATTCCTTGCCTTGGGGATTGGGTGTGTTCTGGCGTCCTTGTGGTGGTTGCCCAATCTAGGCCCTGCCCTTGATTACTTGTTGGGTTATGGATACGGGGGGCGAACTTGGCTTTATGTGACATTGGGGCAGATAGAACCAGGGTTTGCAGAGCACGTGGTCCAGGTTCTTAAGGGGGTGTTTCTTACTGGGCTCTCTCCAGCCTTCCTCTGTTTAAGTCTTTTTCTATGTGTCGTTACCCTTGTCTTGAAAAGGCAATCTTTTGTTGAGGACCCCGAAGCTAAGCAAGTGCGATATCTCATCCTGGCTTGGTTGGTTATTCCGTTGCTTTTTCTTATTAGCACACGAGATTGGCATATTGAGTTTACCGTGGGTCTAATGCCACCAATGGCGCTACTGATCGGCGGCTGCCTCGCGCGCCTCAGGCGTTTGAGCAGGGTCGTCTTTGCTGCTTGTACTCTGTTGGTATTGGCTGCAGCGGGGGTCAATGTCTCACAGCTCATGTTTGGACAGGAACTACTTGAGTCTAAATCACGCTGGATTGTTGGGAGTGACTCAGCGGCTGTTTCGCATATGCTAGCGGCCTATCCTAACGGTGATGTGCATAGAGACAGGAATTGGCACCTTCAAGATCTCGCATCGGCTGTATTAGGCGCGTCCGCCGTCGAGTCTCCCAGACTGATGTTCTTGGTGGAGGAATTGTACTTCTCACCCTGCAGCATGCTCTATCTTCGAGCGGAGAATCAGTATCCCATTGAGATTGTCAGCAATCACCCTCCAAGCAAAGAATGGCTGCAAGAAAACCTTTCTCGAGTTCATTTCGTGGTCTCATATGGAGATAAGAGCTCCTATGAGCGGCGATTCACCCAGCACTTGGCCGTTGAACCGGCCGTTTTGAGAGAGCAAATGAAGTCCTCTGGGGCCCAGTTTGTCGATGTGGGGAGTTGGGAGCTGCCAAACGGCATGAGGGTTATCCTGTTTCAGAATCTGAGTGTGATTCCGGAGCGGATTGCTCCTGAATCAATGAGTGAAAGACGTAGCTTTGGATTGTTTCGGCTTGGAACCCCTTTTCGCGACACCATCCGAGAAAGTGCTGCATCTGATTCAAAAATGCTTTCCCGCTCCGCCTGAAAATAAGCTGGTTCCGCCAGGAATTCTGGACCCCAGAATCCACTTCTACAAAATCCACCGGATGAAAATAGGGGCTCAGATAGGGTGTAGTTCTCATAACCCACGACGAACAAAGTTTCTGATAGGTGAGTCCGAAATTTCGTGCCCAGACCCAGGAAACCGGCAGCCTCAACAGGGGAGTCACTGAAGCCGGGACTTTCCATACGTTACTGTGGAAAGAAGGAGTCCGCGCGGTAGCGAAGGAGTTGTAAAGTCCGGGCACCCATGTGGGGTGAAGTGAGGAATCGTATAAGAAACCTGCACTGGCCAAGACCGCAGGCTTGGGGCCCTGCATGCGTGGGGCTCGAAAGCCTTTGATGGAGCAGGCAAATCGATTCTCCAATTGGTCCTTCGCGGTGCCGAGCGCGTCTATTGCTTGAGAATCGGGCATTTGGCCGTAGCGATCTGCATGGTCCAATCCATGGCATGCGAGTTCGTGGCCTTGCGCCAAAAGCCTTCCGATAAGATCCGGGCATTCTTTTGCGAAGGTCCAGGTGGCAAAAAAGGTTGCCTTGATCGGGAATTCATCCAGAAGACTGAGTATGTGTTGGGTTCCGAGAATAGAAATCCTGCAGCATTCGTTCCAGGGCATGCTCAGTCCCACGTCCGCAGCGGCGAACTCTTCCAAGTCAAATGTGAGGAGTAGTTTGGGTGTGACTGGATGCTTTGGTGTATTGATGCGCAGACCCTCCGGCTTGGTAATGCTATGATATCCGAAAGGAGGACGCCTGTATGCCCCGTCCGAGTGTGGATGCCGTGGACCCAGCCGCAACTAAGTTTCGTACGGACTTTGCGGATAAGGTTGCCGGGACACCCTACCTGAGCATCATTGTTCCCTTTCATAATGAAGAAGACGTCATTGAGGAGTTTTACTCCAGGTTGGTGGAAGAGGCTGAATGCCTTCCCTGTGCGTTTGAGATTCTCTTTGTGGATGACGGGAGCGAGGATGCGACTTTTCGCAAAATGGAGGAACTAAAAAGAAAAGATCCTCACCTCAAGTTGGTAAAATTGCGCTGGAATTTTGGCCAGACTGCTGCAATTGCCGCGGGATGCGAGCGGGCCAAGGGTGAAATTGTCATTACCATGGATGGGGATCTTCAGCACGATCCCAAATACCTCCCGGAGTTCCTGGCAAGAATGGAGGAGGGTTGGGATCTTGTCAGTGGGTACCGCACAGACAGGAAAGGGGATCCGTTTTGGAAACGAAGGTTTCCTTCCTGGATTGCCAACCGGTTAATGGCCCGCATCTCGGGCATGAGGCTGCGCGATTTCGGGACCACATACAAAGCCTACCGGCGGGATGTGATCCAACACCTGCCGCTCTATGGAGACTTCCATCGCTTTATTCCGGTTCTATCCGGGTCGTTCAAGATGTCCGTGTGTGAGATCCCGATCAAGCAAGGGCTTCGCCCCAAAGGCAAATCCAAATATGGTTTGGAAAGGGTCCCCACGGTCTTTTTCGATCTAATCCGAATTCAATTTTTGAACCGGCATTTGGCTCAGCCTCTCCGGTTCTTTGGCGGGCTGGGACTCGGTTTTTTTCTTAGCGGATCTGGGCTGGCCGCATTTCTTCTATATGAGCGGTTCTTCCGCGGGGTCTACATGATCCGGGATCAGGGGGAGCTGTTCTTTCTATCCGTCTTCCTTATTTTTGTGGGCACTCAACTCGGCTGTCTGGGTCTGCTTGCGGAACTCAATGTGCGCCTGGCCTATCAAGGAAATCGCCACAAGAATTATATTGTTGAAAAGTGGATAAGTTGAGATGTGCGGGATTGCGGGATACTACAATCCCATCTCCTCTCCGGAGCGCACCCGCCAAATAGTCCTGAACATGACTCAAGCCCTTCGCCACCGCGGCCCGGATGACGAGGGAATCCATTTGAGTGGATCCATGGGTTTGGGTCATTGCCGGCTCAAGGTCATTGACCTTTCTCCGGCTGCTCACCAACCCATGGCCAACGAAGATCAAACTTTGTGGCTTTCCTATAACGGCGAAATTTACAATTTCCGCGAACTCCGGGCGGGTTTGGCCGCAAAAGGTCATCGGTTTCGGTCCCAGTCCGACGGGGAGGTTCTGCTTCATCTCTATGAAGAGCTCGGTTGCGATTTCTTGAAGCCGGTGCTTGGGATGTTTGCTGTTTCTCTCTGGGATGAGAAACGGCAGCGTCTCTTGCTGGCTCGGGACCGCATGGGCGAAAAACCGCTCCATTACGCTCAATTTGCAGGGGGTTTCACCTTCGCGTCGGAACTCAAAGCATTAAGAGCGGTGCCCGAACTCCCGTTGGAAAGGAGCACTCCCGCGTTGCGCACTTACTTGGGCTTGGGCTACATTCCCGCGCCTCAAACCATCTATCAGGGAGTTCATAAGCTGCTGCCCGCCCACTACCTGGTCTTTGAGAACGGCGAGGTCTACGAGAAGGCTTATTGGGAAGCTCCGGCGGAATTGGACCCCGGTCTCACTGAACGGGGCGCTGCGCAACTCTTGAGGCAGACCCTTCAGTCCGCTGTGGAGGCACAGCTTGTCTCAGATCGTCCACTGGGGGTGTTCTTGAGTGGAGGTCTTGATTCGAGCTCCATTGTGGCCTGCCAATCCAGGGCGGGGCAAAAAGGAATGAAGTCTTTTTGTATTCGTGTGCAGGGCAGGGGATTCGATGAATCCGATTACGCGAAACAGGTTGCCAAGATTTTTGGCACAGATCATCACGAGATTACGCTGGAGATCGATGCCGTCAAGCAGCTTCTGCCCAGGCTTTATGATGTGCTGGACGAGCCCTTTGCCGACTATGCGTTTATTCCGAACTATTTACTTTCGGAGTTTGCGAGCAGAGATGTGGCTGTTGTTTTGGGAGGAGACGGAGGGGATGAGTTGTTTGCGGGTTACCCAACCTACGTAGCGCACAAGATGGCGGAAGCTTATGTGAAGCTGCCACAGAATTTGCGCCGAGTGCTTCGAGCCGGCATAGCCAGGCTGCCCGTTTCCCACTCGTATTTGAGCTTGGATTTTTGCCTAAAACGCTTTGTGGATCATGCCGGGTTTACCAATCCAGAGAGGCACTATCGTTGGATGAGCTGCTTTAATTCGGAAATGCAAGAAGCTTTGCTCAGCGAGCCGGGGATGCCTGCCGATGGGGCCGGGGAACTATTCGAGCGCTTCTATAAAGAGCTTCCTTCTTCGAGGGATGAAGATTGGCTGGAAAGATTGCTTGCGCTGGAACGTCGATTTTTTCTGCCCGGCTACATGCTGACCAAAGTGGATCGCGCTTCGATGGCACATGGGCTCGAGGTGCGTTCCCCATTCTTGAATCAGGAGATGGTCAAATTTGCGTCCGCTGTTCCTGCAGCCATGAAAATACGGGGGATCACCACTAAGTCTTTGTTGAGAAGAGCCTTTTGCCAGGAATTGCCGAGAGAGATTTTGAACCGCAGAAAGCACGGTCTTGGGGTTCCCATTGCCCGATGGATATCAGGGCCGCTTAGAACTATGGTTGCATCCCTGTTGGGGCGGGACCGGCTCGAAGCCGGGGGTCTCTTTAGTCCCGTTTACGTCAGCCGGCTGCTTGCCGAGCATTTTAGTGCTAAAGCGGACCATTCCAGGCAGCTCTGGGCCCTCCTCATGTTTCAGCTTTGGTTGGACAAACATGGGGAGGGTGCCATCTCTTCCCATAGATCCAAGATGAAATCCTTTTCCTCCTGATTCCAGCGGTTGAAATATTTGATGTCAATAGGATCGGCGATTTGATAGCTGAAGTTATCGGGATCTCTTTGTCTTTGCCACTCCAACACCTCGATCAGGCGCAAGAAGCGCAATTTCCGAGTCAGCAGGGTGGACTCATTTGATTTCCATGCCCAGTGCGGATGGCCCTCGACCAGAGTCCCGGGTCTGGAGTTGAGATATTTTTGGTTCGGGTGAAAAGGATTTGCGCAGACGTTTGATACCGCATTCGGATGTTCCAGAAACCATCTGCGTGTCTCTTCGAAGTCCTCTTCGGTTTCAGTGGGATACCCGTAAATGATCCAAACCCCCGTCCTTATTCCCGCATCGGCAAAGAAGCGGACCGTCCGGTTTGCTAATTCAAAGGTGGAAGATTTGCCCATGTCTTTTTGGACTCGCGAGGAAAAGCTCTCCACCCCGATCGAAACCTGATACAGACCTGCTTTTTGGAGCTTCCGAACGTACTCGGGTGTGAGAAGCTTTTCCACTCTTGTGCCGTAGATGGTCCATGGAACATTGATACCCTCGGCAATGATGCGGTCGCAAAAGGATTCAAGTTCTCGGTAGGTGATGGGAGAAATCAGAGAGTCATCATTGAAGAGCAAGCTTTTCACAGGATAGCTGTTGAGATGCTGCTTGAGTTCGGCAAATACGGATTCTCCGGTGCGGGTGCGCTGGGTACGGTGATTCCATTTGTTGGTGCAAAAGCTGCAATCGAGGACACACCCGCGAGAAAAGAGCATAGCAAGCTGGCCCTGATGATATTCAAAGTCAAAATCCGAGTAATCCGGTATGGGGATCTGGTGGATATCCGGCAAAGGAGCGGGGCCTGTGTAGTTGTAACTGCCCGTCTCTGATTTGAACCACAGCTGTTTGACCTGGTCTGGGGAACTGCCGCTGTCGAGGGCCTGGAGAAGATCAACAATGGCCTGCTCTCCTTCCCCCTCGACCACAACATCTGAAAAGTCCAGGGCAGAGGAAATATGGTTCATTTCGTGGGCAGTGAACATTGAACCTCCCGAGACAATGAAGATATTAGGCAGCATCCTCCTCACCTCTGCGGCAACGAGGGCAGCCGTCTTGAAATTGGAATGGCATAGACTAAATCCAGCTACTTGAGGTTGAAACCGGCGGATTTGCTTGGCCCATGTTTGGTAGATTCCAGGATGCTGCGCGATATATTCTTCGGCCGGCAGATCGCCCATGGGTGAAAGGGTGCCTGGATTGTATTGCGAAGTGAAGTCCAGGGCAATGCACTCATGTCCAGCCTGGATGACGCTTGACTTGAGGTACCCAAGAGTCAAAGACGGAGTGCATGCGCGCCAAACGGGCATAAGGGAAAGGACTGTCTTCAGACGAAACCTCTTTCGTTTGCGCACTGCGCATGGCCCAATTTAGGCCAGCCCGGCGGCATTTTCAAGGCTTGGCTGGGCACTGGACACATGGCGCTCTGTGCACAATGAGGCTGCCTTTCGGCAATTGACACCACCTCCGCCCCGCACTAAACTACCCTATTAATAATTCCGCTTATCCTTCCCCCGGCTGCGCTGGGCAGGCTGCCCAGGATGACAGGGCAAAGGGCGTGGATGGCAAAAGAACGCGGGTTAGGAGATTCCAGTGACAACGACAGCGATTGAGAAAATTTTGGTTCCTTTGGGCGGTTCGGATTACAACGTTCCGACTTTGAAAGTGGCCTGTGGCCTGGCGCGCGACTTTACCGCCGAGCTCGTGGGTTTGCACGTCGAGGACATACGCATCAGCGAGGGGCCGGCTGTGATTAAGGACCCCATGACCATTTCCATGAATCCCTTTTATCAGGGGGATTCCAAGGAGATTGAAAAGCGGCTCAAAGAGCGCTCGGCAGCTGTGAGAAAGTACTTTAAGGAGTGCGCCGGCGTGTTTGGTGCCAAGGAAACCTTTCTGGCTAAGCGCGGCCTGGTAGCCCAGGAGATTCTCAATGTGGCCGAGGACTGCGATATTGTGGTCATGGGCAAGCGCGGAGAGCACGGGCAGTGGATCCGGCCCTGGCTGGGTTCCTCGGCCGTGCGGGTGATCCACTCGCTGAAGAAGACCCTGGTGCTTGTGGGAAAGAATGTATCTCCGGATTGGAAGAACTGCCTGCTTGTCTCCGTGGACGGGGACTTTGGTCAAGGGGCGCTTCACTTTGCCAAGACTTTGGCGACGCAGGGGAATGTGAAACTTCATTTGGTGAACCTGTTGGTGGATTCCGGGGAATCCGCCAAGGTGCAGTCCACGATCCAGGATATCCTGGGCGTGGGCGAGATTCCGACCACACACGTGTCGGCCAAAAAGGATGCTGTAGACGCCGTGAAACAAGCGGTTGCAGAAGCACAAGCCGAGGTGGTGCTCATGGAATCCATGGGTATCAAAGGGAAGAGTGTGGTGGCCCGCAGGCTTGAAAGCGATCTCCTGGATCAGATGGCCGCGAGTGTGATCCTTATTCGAGAATGAGCTCAAACTCCCAATCCCTTCGTTTGGCACTGCGCGTCACCGCGATCATTAGCGTGTTTTGGTGTATAAGCCACTGGTTTTTTCCAGTGGCTTATCATCGTTTTATGGGCTTTGGGAGCTATCCGGCAGACTCCGGCTTCACCCTGCTGGCCACTTATTTGATTGCGGCTTTGGCTTTGGGATACGCTTACGGCGCATGGAAGGCGGCTGCGGATCCGGCCGGGCACCGCACGGTGATTCACATGCTGCTTATCGGGGGTTTCTCGAGCTTCGGGGTTTTTCTTTTTCAAGCGATTCGCGCGGGCCTCCCTGCTCCCGAGTGGATTACCATTGCCGTCTTGGGGGTGTGCAGTTTGTGGGTACTGTTGTCATCGCGGGGAGCGTAAGCGACGTGGCGGTCTTTGCGGAACATAGGCGGCTACGGCTCGCAGTGCCTGCCTCGCCATGACGATGGGAGTTGGCTAATGGACTTCATCCAAAAACTTCGAAATCAACTGGGCGGCAAAGTCAGCACCGATGGTGCGGATCTGGAAGCGCATAGCGCGGACTTCGGCCGCATGGCGCGTAAAAAACCCAGAGTCGTTGTGCGTCCCGAGTCCACCGAGGACGTAGCCGTGGCAGTGCAGGTTGCTCGCGAGACGCGCACGTCTCTTGCGGTGCGCGGCCAGGCCCATTCGCAGAGCGGTCAGTCCCTGAGCGACGGCGGGATTTTGATTGACATGACAACCCTGAACAAGATCTTGGAAATCAGCAAAGACCGCACTTGGGTGCGTGTGCAAGCCGGGGTGGTGTGGAGTGATTTGGTGGGCGAAGTGCTGCAACAGGGTGCGGTCCCTCCGGTGCTTACGAACAATTTGGGCGTGACTGTGGGCGGCACGCTTTCAGTGGCCGGCTTGGGAATTTCTTCCTTTCGCTATGGTGCGCAGGGCGACAATGTGCTGAGTCTGAAAGTGGTGACCGGCGCCGGGCAGATGCTTGATTGTTCAGCCGGGGAAAACCTGGAACTCTTCAATGCGGCGCGCTCGGGCCTGGGCCAGTTTGCGGTCATCACCGAGGCCAAACTCAAACTCAAGCCCTGTTTTTCGCGCGTGCGCACTTACTACCTCTTATATGATGACTTGGAAACCTTTATGGCCGACTCCAAGCTTCTGATGGAAGAAGACCGCTTTGATTATTTGGAGGCCTGGTGTTCGCCTTGTCCGCAGGGCTTTAGAGGCCAGGGGGAGGAGCGCCAGGCTTTTGCCGAGTGGTTCTATCCCTTGCATGTTTCTGTTGAGTTGGATCCCGATGTGACCCTGGATGAGAACGCGCTGTTGAGGGGCCTGTCTTTTTACCGCAAGGCGCATGTGGAAGACTGGCCCATGGCCGGCTTTGTGCGGCGCCTGGAGTCCTTGTTTGAATTGTGGAAGCGAATGGGCTATTGGGACCGGCCGCATCCGTGGATGGAGACCCTCTTGCCGTGGGATGCCGCGCCCGCGTATATCTCAATGGTGCTGAGTCAATTGCCTCCGCATTTTTTGGGAGGCGGGCATATTCTCTTATGGCCTTCGCGCGGAAACACTTCACAGTTGCCTCTCTTCATGCGGCCGGAATCCGAGTATGTGATCGGTTTTGGTTTGCTGCCCGGCGTGCCTCGTGATGTTCTGGACATGGCCCTGGCGAAACTGCGGCTTGCCAGTGACTTGAGTATGCAGTTCGGCGGCAAACGGTATCTCTCGGGCATTGTGGACTTTGACGAGGAGCATTGGGAGAAGCATTTCGGGAATCTTTGGCCCGCCCTCAAATCCCTCAAAGAGAAGTATGACCCGGACCGGATTCTGGGCGGCTTCTTGCCTCTTTAAGCACCCTGTCTTGACTGAAAGGGCGCTCTGGACTATTCTGGCGCCCACTGTGTGATTTTATGGGGAGGATTCATCTAATGCAGCCGGGTAAAACCAATATTTTGGCAATGTTACTGATTGCGGCAGCTTTGCTTTTGGGTATGGGTATGGGCCCTGCCGGGGCGGCCGGCATGAGGTCGAGCAACGTAAAGTACTTCTATGTCTTTGGTTCGGAAGGGAGTCCCTATTTTGGGGCTTCCGGAACCCAGCAGGTTCTGTTTGTGCGGGTCTCCACTAAGGAGGCTGCGCCTCTTGAAATCCAGCTTTTTGATCCGGACACGGGCGGCGGTGTGGATGATCCCGTGGGTTCCTGGAACACGCGGACCCGCTTTTCGCTTTACGGCGGCAAGGGTGCGTTAACCGAGTTTGAGCCGGGCGGGGAAGAGCAGGCAAAGAACATCCACTCCGGCCAGTTGCTCGAGGAGCTCGAAACTGCGGAAAGTGATGATTTTGACAAGGAATGGGTCACCTTGGGCAAGTACACGATGGATCGCGGGGAGCGTATCGGTCCCTACAGCTATTTCAGGGTGGTGGCCGAGGGCCTGAGCGGGGATGACGGGAATCTTTTCGGAATACGGGTTCTGGGAGCCGAAGTCGAGCAGTTCTTCTTTAGGGGGAATGTCTACTTGGCACAGGCTAAGGGCGAGCGCATGCATTTTTATCCGGAGCTGCCCGAGGGGACCGAGCGTTTATACCAGTACAATTTCAATCTCGGGGCCAGCGAGGGCATTGTGCAGATTTTTGACGGCCGGCGTTGGCACTTGGCCGAGGGTTCGGAGCCAGCCAAATGGGCCCACACCCTTTTGGAGATCCAACCCACGGCCGAGGACGGCCGGCTCTATTACCGCATGACTAAGGAATCCGACCGCCGGGTCAATATGTCCTTCTTCCTCAAAACTTATGAGGGGTATCCGGTGCCGGTCTATTTTGTTCCCGAGGAGCCCGCCCCCAAATCCGAGAGTATTTTGGCGGAGCTCCTGAGTCCAAAGCCTGAAGAGACTCCGGAATCCGCGGCACCCATGGAAAGAGAGCAGCCCAAGGCGGCTGCCTCTGTGCAAAAGCCGGCTCCTGGGAGTGCCGGGCCCAGCCCCAAGACACCGCCCCCAACCCAGGCCGTGTCCGCAGGAATGCCTTCCAAAACGCAGCCCAAAGGGCCTTGCGACACCTTTAATTTTGACGCCACCAAGTCCTTTGATCCGGACAATCAGCGCCTGGTCTTTAACTGGGATTTTGGAGACGGGCAAAGTGAGGACAAGCCTAAGGTGGAACACCGCTATGCGGAGCCCGGGTTCTACACAGTGACTCTGACGGTGGCTGACGGGACGGCCTCGTCCCAGGCCACGCAGCGGGTTTTTGTCAACCACCCGCCCAAGATCACGGCGCGTATTCCGGATGTGGCTTGTGTGGGGAATTCTGTTTTCTTTGACGCCACAGGCACCACGGACACCCAGGGACAGGTCCTGACTTATGTGTGGGACTTTGGCGACGGAGAAAAGGCCGCCGGGGTGAGTGCCGAGCATCTTTACAAGAAAGGCGGCGTGTATGCCGTGACTTTGACGGTGCAAGACGATAGCCACACGATTTGTGATACCTCTACCTATACAAGCAAGATCCGGGTGAACACCGCTCCTGTGGCCGATGCCGGTAAGGATGTGATGATTGTGGCAAGCAAGCCGGATGAAATCTTTAAAGTGCGTTTTGATGCGGTTGCTTCCAAGGATGTGGACGGCGATGCGCTTTCCTACTACTGGGATTTTGGAGATGGCCAGACAGGCCAGGGCCGCAGTGTGGGGCACGAATACCCGCGCGGCGGGGTGTATCTGGTTAATCTGCTGGTGAGCGATGACTCGGGCACGGGTTGCGACTCGGCAACGGATGCAGTCAAGGTGACTCTCAACCACACGCCCGTGGCCGTGGCCGGTTTGGCCCGCACCGTGGCCGTGGGTGAGCCGGTGGAGTTCGACGCTTCCCAGTCCTCGGATCCGGACGGTGATTCATTGACCTACCGCTGGGACTTTGGGGACGGCCAGTCTGCCGAGGGCCAGAAGGCGCAGCACAAGTACGCCAAGGGCGGGAATTATTTGGCCACGCTTTGGGTGGATGACGGCCGCGGCATGGACGGCAGTGTGGTGAGTGCTACGGTTTCGGTAAAGGTGAACACGCCTCCGTCCGCCGTAATCAACGCGCCTTTGAAGGGCGCGGTGGGCATGGAAGTGGAGTTTGATGCCTCGGGTTCCGTGGACGCGGACGGGGACCGGCTCCAGTTTGCCTGGGACTTTGGCGATGGCCAGACTGCGGAGGGCAGGCGCGTCAAGCATACCTATCTCAAGGGCGGCAGCTACAAGGTTCGCCTGCAGGTGGATGATGCCCAGGGCCTCCCGGGTTCGGTGGCTCTGGCTCAGATGGAAATTTCCATCAATACGCCGCCATTGGCCAATGCCGGGCCGGACCTGAGTTGCG
>JAFGIU010000064.1 GCA_016929445.1 Candidatus Omnitrophota bacterium | reverse complement strand
TAAAAGTGTTAGTTTCGATGATCTGGGCGCCGGCCCGCAGGAAATCCGCGTGCACCTGGCGGATGAGCTCCGGGCGGGTCAGACTCAGGAGGTCGTTATTCCCCTTGAGGTCCACCGGGTGACCGGCGAAGCGCTTCCCACGGAAATCCTTTTCCTGCAAGGCATGGCGCTGGATCATGGTGCCCATGGCGCCGTCCAGAATCAGGATTTTTTCCCGGGCCAGTTGCAGGAATTCCTTTGAAGTGATGCTCATAGCCGTACATTCTACTATTCCCGGGTGTTAGACACCAGAGGCGGCTTCCCCTAGAATATGGGACTATTGCGAAACAGCGAAAAACGCTTCAGTCGTCATCACGAGCGAAAGCGTGGTGATCTGTCGCAACAAAGATTGCTTCTCCGCCATGACATCGTGGCGGATCGCAATGACGGAAAGGCTATTTCGCAACAGTCCCAATATGCGCCAAGGAGGAAATTATGACCGACGCAGAAAAACTGGAAAAACTGAATCAGATTTTTGAAGAAATCATCAACCCCGGGGTTGCCATGCACGGCGGGGTTGCCGAACTGGTCGAGGTGAAGGACAACAAGGTCTATGTCCGCTTTGGGGGCGGCTGCCAGGGTTGCAGCATGGCCTATGCCACACTCAAGCAGGGCATTGAGGCCACGATCAAAGACGCAATTCCCGAGATTGAAGAAGTCGTGGACGCGACCGAGCACGGCCGGGGCGACAATCCCTACTACGAGCCCTAGTTCAACGGCTGGCGCTTAGAATTTGATATCGACATCCCGCTTGTCTTCCTCTGCGACTTCGAGCAGGTGATGAGGAGTGTATCCCAGTTGGCGGGCCAGGAGCACGTCCGGGAACTGCTGGATTTTGATATTGTAAAGGGTCACGCTTTCGTTGAAAAATTCCCGCCTGTCCGCGATCTCGTTTTCCAGACTTGAGATTCTTCCCTGCAATTGAAGGAAATTCTGGTTCGCCTTCAGGTCCGGATAGTTTTCGGCTAAGGCAAACAGAGATTTTAGCATCTTGGACATTTCATTGGTCGCCACGGTCTTGGCATCAATGGATCCCGCATTGAAATAAGCGGCCCGGGCTTCCAAGACTTTTTCAATGAGACCTCTCTCGTGCGTCATGTAGCCCTTGCAGGTTTCCATGAGTTTAGGCAGCTCATCGTGCCGCTGTTTCAGCAGCACGTCGATATTGGCCCAAGCCTTGTCGATGTTGTGGCGCAGCCGCACCAAACCGTTGTAAATACCGATAAAAAGCCCGGCCAGGCCCACAAGGCCGAAGATCAGGATTACCAGCAGCACAATACCCATCGCTCCCCCCTTTTGTCAGAAATAGCGCAGCATAAAAACCGCCAAACACACCACGGTCAAAGCAGGGCCGCCGTACAAACAGAGACCCAATTCAATTCCCAAATCCCCGACAAATGCGTTTTCGGGTTTGTCTGAAATATAAAAAGGACGGCCTTCCCCTTTTCCCACAATCACGTTCTCGTTTCCCAAACCTTCCCGTTGGCCTTGGGGGATGTTGGAGGCTGTTCCCAGGACATAGACATCTTCCTTGCCGCGCAAAGTCCATTCCTCGCAAGTGAATCTTCTCCTCAAACCTGCGCGGCTTCGGGCTTGGACTCCCAAAACCTCCAGCCCTCTTAAACAGGACTCTTCAGTATCCCCGCTGAAAGGACCTGTCTGGTACTGGCGGGCTTCGAGATGCCAGTCCGCTTTCGCCGGATCAACAAGCACCTTCCCGGTTTCATCCTCCAGATAAAAAAGATAGCCGGCCTCGTATTCGGCCAGCAAATGCGTGTCGCGGCCCACGTGTTCGCTCACCGTGTAATGGCAATAAAGCACGTCTTCGCCGGAAAATGGCGCATGAAAAAGCTGCTTAAAAGGAAGAGCCTTGCCGCTGAGTTCGACAAGGCCGATGGCAAGAGATCGAACCTTTGAGGTGGCGGTATCCTCGACCATGCGTTTTTTTCTGCGCACGTCCCAACCGTGGATAAAGGCCCAAGCCCCTGCGAGCATCCCCAGGCAAAGCCACCAGGACCAGTCGTCGTCCTTGATATATTCCGGGAGAATCGCTACCGCAAAGATCCCCGCGAGCACAAGGATCCACCCCGCATTCTTGCTCATTCCCTGCCCCCCAGGTCCGGGACTAAGCGAACCGGCGTTTGACGTCCCGGCGGGAAAAATAATACAAGACCAAGCCAGGCGCAAGCACCGAAAGAGCCAGCCGGATTAATACGATCAAGGTAATGACCAGAGGGCTTGCCGTGCCCAAAGCCTGGTTCAATTCCCCGACAATTTGTTCGTCCGCAGTTCCATCCGGATAACGCCGACGGTAAAACTCGGCTTTACTATTGAACTCCGCCTGGACATCAAAGGTCTGTAAACGATCCCTCACCTGATCCGCAACCACTCTCTGTGTGGCCGGGATCGCCAGCAAGGAAAGCACGATCAGGCATGCATTGGCCAACAGAACAATTCTCCTTGCCGGTTCTTTTAATTGTAGCAAAAAAAATGTGGCCAAGAATATCACAATAAAGATCCAGATATGCATGAAGCGCAGAAAAGGCGGTAACAGCTCCGGCTCTGCCGCGAGATTCATGATCCCCATACTCGAACTGAAAATGAGCCACCATGAAAAAAGCACCAAGCCCAGACTTCTTTTCAGACGAAGCCTTCTCTGCGGGGATTCATTCACTATTCTTTTCCTCCAGGGCCACGGCAATCGCTTTAAGCCGCCGGTTGATGCGCTCCAGCTCTTCGGCATTGTTGTAAATTTCCGGTTTTTGCAGGGCCTCGGCTAATTGCGCCTGTTCTTGCAAAAGTGCAGCCTTCTGATCGGGCCCGCGGGCTGCCCGGGCTTGTTGATCAAGCTGTGCCTGCTTTGCGCGCTTCTGGCGTTCGGCCGCCTCCCGGCGCTTTTGCTCCTTGGATTTTGGACCGCTGACGGTCTTGATCTCTTTCTGAGCAACGGTCTGGGCGGATTTCAACACAGGCTTGTCCACCAGAGCGCCGGGCACAATCCATTGCCGGCCTTCCTCATGCATCCGAAACTCAAAATACTCATAGTCCCCCCTGAAGAGCGTCAGTTGACCGTCCTCGATCAAGAGAACCTGATCCGCGATTTCCCGGATGAAATGCAGATCATGGCTGATAAACACCAGAGTCCCCTCGTACATCTTGAGCGCATCAATGAGGCACTGCACGGAATCAATGTCCAGGTGGGTTGTGGGCTCATCCAGGAGCAGCAGGTTGGGCGGGGACAACAGGTGCTTGACCAAAGAAAGCCGGCTCTTTTCGCCTCCGCTCAACACACTCACAGGTTTTAGAACATCGTCTCCCCTGAAAAGAAAACCCCCGAGCACCGTGCGCGCGTACTCCCCGGCCACGCCCGGAGCTCCGCCCATGGCAGCGTCCAAAACACTTTGGCTGGTGTTGGCCAGATCTGTGCGGTGCTGGGAATAATAGCCGGGAGCTACACGCAGTCCCAGCTTGATCTCCCCGCTCTGAATGGGCACCTGTTCGCCGAGGATCTTGAGCAGCGTGGATTTGCCGGCCCCGTTCGGCCCCACAAGCACCGTTTTTTTGCCGCGCTCGAGTTCCAGATTGAGATCGCGGTAAACCACGCGCTCTCCATAGGCCTGGGACACATTCCTGAGCTCCACCACTTTGAGCCCGCTGCGCTCAACCGGGGGAAAGCGAAAATGGATGGTGGGCACTTCATCCGGCAAAGGGATCTCTTCCATGCGTTCGAGCTGTTTGATCCGGCTCTGCACTTGGCTGGCCTTGGTGGACTTGGCCCGGAAGCGGTTGATGAAGCGTTGGGATTGGCGGCGGTAGTCCTCTTGATTCTTTCGCGCGGCCTGCAGAATGCGCACCTCTTCGTCGCGCTGTTCCACAAAGGAATCATAGTCACCGGTATACCGCAGCAGCTTATTGGCCCTCAACTCCACCACACTTGAAATCACGGCATTGAGAAAACTCCGGTCATGGGAAACAAGGATCAGCGTACCCCGGTAATCCTGCAGGTATTGCTGAAACCAGAGCAAGGAATAAAGGTCCAGGTGATTGGTGGGCTCGTCCAAAAGCAGTACATGCGGTTCGGACAACAGCAGCTTGGCCAGTTCCACGCGCATCATCCATCCGCCGGACATCTCGTTGAGAGGCCGGTCCAGATCCTCTTGCCTAAAACCCAAACCATTGAGAATGGCCTTGGCGCGGTACTCGACTTCGTAGCCGCCGGCGTGCTCGAAGGCCGCGTGCAAGCGGTCGTAGCGTTCCAGAAGACTCTGCGGCGGATCAGGGACTTTCATCTGCTGCAGGACCTCGTGCAGTTCTGTTTCCAGTTGGCGGAGTTCGGGATTGGTACAGACTGTTTCCTCCAGAACCGTCAGCTCACTGTTGGGCAGGAATTCCTGGGGCAGGTATCCCATGCGCAAGCCTTTGCTGCGCATAATCTTGCCGTCATCCGCAGACTGCTCTTCCATAAGCAAACGGAAAAGAGTGGACTTGCCGGAGCCGTTGGGCCCCACCAGGCCCACACGGTCGCCGTCATTGATCTGCAGGTTCACGCCCTGATAAAGGACTTGGTCCCCATAGGCTTTGCTTACGTTGGTGAGGGTGATCACATAGACTCCTGGCCGTGACTTGAGCTAATCCGGCCTAGATTGCCACAGCCCGGGCTTCCGCACAAGAGAAGGCGAAAAAAGAGCCACCCTCGTGAGAGGGCGGCTCGTGTCTGTCCGGAGGTGTGTGGAGATTAGACTTTGAAACGCATGCGGTTGCGATTGCGGTAGGCAAGGCCGCCGAGGCCGATCAATAACAGGCCGGAACTCAAGGGCTCGGGTGAATGGGTGACATCCAAATCAATGGCATCATTCCCGCAGCTCATGGTCCAATGCACTGTAAACTGGGGCTGGCCGCTGACCGAATAAAATACATTGTCCCAGACACCCGCCAACAGACTTAGAGGGATGCTGAATTCGTACACGTTATGATTGTAGGCTGCATATGTGCTGTCGTCATACCCAAAGGCTGCGTTTCCCTCAAGGATCCCGGAGGCAATAGAGAGCGGCCCGCTCTGGGTAAACGGATCGGGATCATTCCACGTCGTACTGGAGAAAAGGGCCGCTGTTGTGTCGCTCGGGGTTAAGCCGCTCAGGCGAACCCCAATTTCATAGGAGCCATCGCTCCCAAAATCAAAGGCCAAATCACCGGTTGTGTAGTTCCGGCCCGCATAGCGGGTTCCCTCCAGCGGAAATCCGCTGACCAGGGCCACATAAATATTCGAAGTGTCGCGGGTGTAATAAAGGCCTTCGGCATCAAAGCTCTGGCCGCCCCAGCCCGGATTCTGGAAATCCACGGCCGGGTTCGTGTCCTCCTGCACAAAATAGATGCCTGCACCCGGAGTCCAGTCACTCGAACCGTAGGCACCGGGGTTCACTCCCCAGTCAGCCAGCTGGCCGTCCACGGTGATGGCAGCTCTTGCCGTCCCGCCCAGTGTCAGGCAAAGAAGCGCGCCGCTGAGCATCCCGATTCCCAAAAGTCTTTTCTGCAACATGGTCAAATCCTCTGGAGTTAGTGGTTTTATTGCAATTCGTACCGTATATAGAGCAGGAGCAGTGCCATGCTGAATACAGCGCAATCCTGATCAAAGCTGATCCAAGGTGAACGGACTTGCGCAGCCCTAAGACCGGGTAAACCGGACACAGAAGTCTTTATTTTTCAGGGGTGTAGAGAAAAGTGAACGTTTTTAGAAGGCAGCTCCCAGAGCGGCAGGCAACTGCATCAGAGGGGCCGCCTGGCGTTCGGGTGGGATAGGAATTGCGGCCGGCAGATCGACTGCAGGGTGCGCGGGTTCCAACTGGGGTGTTTGAAGCACATCCGGCAGGGAAAACAGCGTAATGGAATCGATCCAAAACTCGAAGCCAGGGGCTGCGTTCGCACACGGCTCCACTTGAACGCGCTCAATGCGTTCCCATTCTGTGGGGATGTGGCGGGGTGGGTGCGGACGGGTTGTGGAAAGGCGGTCTGCGATGGATTGCGGCGCCGCATTGGCTTGAAGTTGCACGGTGAAATAGCCTGTGGGATCGGAGAGATGCTCGCCAAGAACCACAACCGCGCGGCTCACCACACGCGGCGCGCCGGGTGTGTGGGTGATCCAGTTCACTTGCACTTGAAAGCCATGGTCCGGATGGACCGCCCCCTGAGGAGCCGAGTATTTCACGCGC
>JAFGIU010000063.1 GCA_016929445.1 Candidatus Omnitrophota bacterium | reverse complement strand
GCCGATCGCGATGGAGAAGGAATTGCGTTTCGCGATTCGAGAAGGTGGCCGTACGGTTGGTGCCGGCGTCGTCGCCGAAATCTACGAGTAGTAAGGAAGGTTAGCAATGTCTCAGACAAAAATCAGGATTCGGCTGCGGGCCTTTGACCACCGGCTCCTGGACCAATCCACTTTTGAAATCGTGGAAACAGCAAAGAGGACCGGGGCGCGTGTTTCCGGGCCCATTCCTCTGCCTACCAAGCGGGAGATCTTCACCGTATTGAGGGGTCCGGTCATTGACAAGAAAGCGCGCGAGCAATTTCAGATCAAGACCCATAAACGGCTCCTTGATATCATCAATCCTACCGCCAAAACCATTGATGCTCTGAGAAAGCTGGACCTCTCCGCGGGAGTCGATGTAGAAATCAAGTAACCCACGAAAAGACCTCACTTTATAGATGTCTTTTTTGTTTCTATTAGGATCGCTATGCAGAAGCTTGCTATTTTGGGTAGAAAAATCGGGATGACTCAGATCTTTAAAGAGGAAGGGGACCGCGTTCCCGTGACTGTGGTGCAGGCAGGGCCTTGTCCTATTCTGCAGGTGAAGTCGCAGGAAAGTCATGGGTATTCTGCGCTTCAAATCGCCTTTGAGGATAAAAAGGCTGCTCGATGCACCAAAGCAGCTCTTGGTCATTTCAAGAAGGCGGGTGTGAGCCCCAAGCGTTTTGTGCGGGAAATCCGTGTGAAGGATGTGCCTGAGCAATACCAGGTCGGCGGCTCAGTGACCGTGGATGTCTTCCAGGAGGGTGACTGGGTGGATGTGACGGGCACGACCATCGGCAAAGGTTTTGCCGGGGGCATGAAGCGCTGGAATTGGCGCGGAGGGCCAGGGGGCCACGGTTCCATGAGCCACCGTGCGCCGGGTTCCATCGGCCAGAGTTCCAGCCCGTCCAGGGTTTTTCGCGGGCTGCACATGCCCGGGCATATGGGAAATGTGACACAGACTGTTCAGAATCTGCGGGTGGTGTCTGTGGATTACGATCGGAATCTTCTCCTCATCAGGGGCGCTGTCCCGGGTTCTGAGGAAGGCTGTTTGGTGATTCGCCATGCAGTTAAGAAGAAGATGAGTCCGCGTATCGAGCGCGTCAAACCCGAACCAGAGGTTCAGGAAGAAGCCCCGGTTGAGGAAGAGGTGGTGAACGAGGCTTCTCAGGCCGTCCAAGAGGCGGCTGTGGAGGCTGTTGCGGATTTGGAAGCCCAGGCAGAAGGCCTTGTTGACGGGGCTCCTGAGAAAAACCAAGAGACTGCTGAAGAAGCTCCCGAGCCCGAGGGCGAAGAGAAGAAAGAGTCATAGGGATGGCGACGAGCAAGTTAAAAGAATCACAGATATTGCCTGTATTGGATGCGGATGGAAAGCGGGTGGGCAAGCTTTCTTTGGATCCCCAGGTTTTTGACGGGAAAACCAATCGTAACGCTATCCACCAGGTTTGGGTCAGTTCCCAAGCCAATCAGAGACAGGGCAATGCTTCCACCAAGCATCGTGGTGAGGTGAGCGGAGGGGGCGTTAAACCTTGGCGTCAGAAAGGGACCGGCCGCGCACGCCATGGTTCCAGCAGATCTCCGATCTGGCGCGGAGGGGGCACTGTTTGGGGGCCGAGGCCCCGGGACTATTCCCAGAAGGTGCCCAGGAAGCTGGGCCGCGCTGTACTCCGGTGGGTGCTTAACGAAAAGCTTTTGGCTGAAGAGATTGTTATCATCAAAGAGTGGAGCACTCCTGAGCAGCCCAAGACCAAAGCCATGGTTTCCCAACTTGAGGCATTCGGAGTCCTCAAAGACCGTCCTTTGTTGGTTACTGATGAAGTGGCGCCGTTAATTTATAAGTCAGCAAGGAATCTTCGAGGCGTGGGCGTGGTTTCAATTGATCAAATCGGAGTCCGGGATCTCTTGACTCACGGCAAGTTGGTGATTACGGAGAATGCATTCGGCAAGCTTGTAGAGAGGGTACAGGTGTCCTCATGAGAACCTCCCACGACGTTATTGTTTCTCTGATGCGGACTGAAAAGGGCGCATCGATGGAGCCCTTGAGAAAGTACCTTTTTAGAGTTTCGATGACAGCGAACAAAATCGAGATTCGCAGGGCGGTCGAACAAATTTATAAGGTCAAAGTGGAGCAAGTGAATACGGCGACAATGCGGGGAAAGAACCGCCGTGTTCGCCATCAGATCGGCAAGACTCCTAATTGGAAGAAGGCCATCGTGACATTAGCCCCGGAAAATAAGATAGAGACAATTTGACATGGCTGTAAAACGATATAAACCCACAACCCCGTCACGGCGCTACGCGGTTACGCAGAGCACTTCCGATATCACAAGCACCAATCCCGAGAAGAGCCTGCTGCGCCCTCTGAAGAAGTCCGGGGGCCGGAATAGTCACGGGCACATTACCATGCGCCGTCGCGGCGGGGGTCACAAGAGACGCTACCGTTTGATTGATTTCAAGCGGTTGCGTGAAGATGCCCCTGCTGTGGTTTTGAGCGTGGAATACGATCCTAACCGTTCCGCGCGTATTTCCCTTGTGCAGTATCCTGACGGGGAGAAAGCCTATGTGCTCTGTCCGGCGGGTATCAAAGTCGGTGAGCAGCTCCACGCGGGTGTGGATGTGGAAATTAAACCTGGGAATACCCTTCCGCTTCGGGCAATTCCCACCGGCACACCGATTCACAATATTGAATTGATTCCCGGTAAGGGCGGGGAATTGGCGCGCGCGGCAGGGACTTCGGCCCAGCTCTTAGCCAAAGAGGACAAGATGGGGCATGTGAAACTGCCCTCGGGTGAAGTCCGGTTGATTCCTCTCAAGTGCCGTGCCACTGTGGGTGAACTCAGTCCTTTGGATCACCTGCTCATCGTTTCGGGTAAGGCGGGGCGTTCCCGCTGGATGGGGCGCCGTCCTAAGGTTCGAGGTGTGGCAATGAATCCGGTGGATCACCCTCATGGAGGGGGTGAGGGTAAGGCGGGTTCCGGAAATCCGCATCCTGTTTCTCCTTGGGGTACACCGACCCTCGGGTATAAGACCCGTAAGCTTCGCAAGGCATCTGATCGCTTTATTGTGAGAAAGCGGCCAAGTAGGCGTAAGAAGTAGAGTCATCAAAGTGTTTTTGACGGAGGAATACTGAAATATGGGGCGTTCACTAAAAAAAGGCCCGTACGTTGATCCCCGGCTGGTAGAAAAATTCGAGCGTTACTCCAAGTCCGGAGACAAGAGACCCTTGCAGACTTGGTCCCGTCGCTCAACGATTATTCCGGAATTTGTGGGCTATACATTTGCGATTCATAACGGCAAGACGTTTATCCCTGCGTTTATCACTGAGAATATGGTGGGCCATAAGCTGGGGGAGTTCTCTCCTACGCGCACATTCCGTCGCCATGGTGGAAATGAGAAGGCATCTGCCGGAAAGATTGGAAAGAAGTAATGAAGGGTAAAGCGATTTGGAGACATGCCAGGGTTTCTCCGCGCAAGGCGCGCCTGGTCGCCGCTGCGGTACAGGGCAAGCAGGTGCCGCAGGCCTTGGCAGAACTGGAGTTTATGGGCAAGCGTGCCGGGCAGCTTTTGAGCAAGGTTATCCGCTCAGCCACTGCAAACGCCACCCGTGACGGGAGTGTTCATGCGGGGGAGCTGTATATCTCGAAGATTACTGCAGACGGTGGGCCGAGTTGGAAACGCTGGATGGCTGTGCCGATGGGGCGCGCCACGCGGGTTCTGAAGAGGACCAGTCATTTGGCTGTGGAGCTGGATGTGAAGCGGCCGGCCGGTAAAGAGGAATCGAAAGCGAGGGCTTAAGTGGGTCAAAAGGTTCATCCGGTCAGTTATAGGTTAGGTTATATTCGTCAGTGGGACTCCCGCTGGTATGCGGACAAGGCCTCGCTCCCCAAAATCCTCAATGAGGATATGCGGATTCGCAGACACGTTAAGAAGAATTTTGCGCAGGCGGCCATTGCGCGAACCGAGATCGAACGCTCCGGTGAAAAGATTCGCGTTTTTGTGCACACGGCCCGTCCGGGGGTTCTGATCGGGCGCCGGGGCACTGAGATTGACCGGCTTCGGGATGACTTAGAGAAGATTGCGGGGCGGGAGGTTCAAATTGAAATCCGGGAGATCAAGAACGCCGCGATTGAAGCCCAGCTGGTAGCCGAAAATATTTGCTTCCAACTTGAAAAGCGCGTTTCCCATCGCCGGGCCATGAAGAAGGCTGTTTCCGCAGCAATGGAGGCGGGCGCCGGGGGTGTGCGTGTCCACTGTGGCGGTCGTTTGGGCGGAGCGGAAATGTCCCGTCGTGAAGGGTACCATGAAGGCAAGGTCCCTCTCCATACCCTTCGGGCGGATGTGGATTATGGTTTTTCGGAGGCGCGCACTACTGCCGGGGCGATTGGTGTGCGGGTTCATATTTATAAGGGAGAAATACTGGACCCGATGGCCAAAGCCAGAGATGAGGCAGCGGAACGTAAGCCTCAACGCAGGCGCGGTTAAGGAGGTTTTAAGTTATGGCGCTTTTAATGCCCAAGAGAGTCAAGCATCGGAAGATGCAGCGCAGAAGACGCACGGGCCTGGCCACAAGCGGTGGGTCGTTGAGCTTTGGGGAGTTCGGGCTTAAGAGCCTCGAGAACCACAGCCTGAGCAATCGTCAGTTGGAGGCGGCCCGCGTGGCCTTAACCCGGCATCTTCAGCGCGGTGGAAAGGTATGGATCCGGGTGTTTCCGGATCGTCCCTTCACTAAAAAGCCGGCGGAAACCCGTATGGGTAAGGGAAAGGGCGCATTGGAGTACTGGACCGCGAACATAAAGCGCGGGCGCATGCTTTTTGAGACAGAAGGCGTACCCCAGGAGCTGGCGCGTGAAGCCATGCGCCGTGCCGCACATAAGTTACCGTTTCGAACCAAGTTTGTCGTTAGGGCCCACCATTGAGATGACTATGAGAGCGCAAGAAATTAGACAACTTTCTGATGACGAGATTCGCGAGAAGGTGCAGGCCTTCAAGGAAGAAATGTTCAACCTGCGGGCACAGGCTGCCTCCGGGCAGCTGGATCGATCCAGCCATATAGCCGAAGTGCGCCACGATATAGCGCGCGCACTGACCATCCTTCGTGAAAGGAAAGGCGAAAACTGATGCAGACAGAGGGACGTGGAAAGCGCAAGCAGCGGGTTGGGAAGATCGTCAGCGATGCCATGCAGAAAACACGCATGGTGCAGATTTCTACCCTGACTCCGCACCCCAGGTACAAGAAGGTAGTGACCCGCTTCCTCAAGGTGGCTGCTCACGATGAGAAGAACGAGTCCCGAAAGGGAGACTTGGTTCGCATTATCGAGACGCGTCCGCTATCGAAGACGAAGCGCTGGCGTGTTGTTGAGATTGTCAGGCAGGGAGAGATCGCTGCTTCCGTGGAGCAAGAGTCATGATCCAGGGCTTCAGTTTATTACAGGTTGCCGACAATTCAGGCGCCAAGAAGGTCAGGTGTATCGGTGTTCTCGGGCGCGGCAACAAGCGTTACGGCGAAATTGGAGATATTGTCACTGCCAATGTGCGTGAAGTCAGCACGGTTTCAACGAATGTTAAGAAGGGTGAAGTGGTTAAGGCGGTGATTGTGCGCACCAAAGATACGATTGTGCGGCCGGACGGCACTTATGTGCGCTTTGATCACAACGCTGTAGTTTTGATCGATAACCAGAAGAATCCCCGTGGAACGCGTGTCTTCGGTCCTGTGGCCCGTGAACTGCGCGAGAAGAATTTTACCAAAATAATTTCTCTGGCCCCTGAGGTCGTTTAAGGAACTGAGTATGAAGATCAAAAAGAATGACAATGTGATCGTAATTGCGGGCAAGGACAAGGGTAAGACCGGCAAAGTGCTCGCGGTATTCCCGCGCAGAGAGCGTGTATTGGTGGAACACATCAATATGGTGAAGAAGCATAGCCGTCCCAGGCGCCAGGGAGAGCTCGGCGGAATCCAGGAGCGCGAAGCGCCGATTCACGCGTCCAATGTGATGTTATTTGACCCTCGGCGTAACAAGGGTGTTCGATCACCCAAGTCTTTGGAATAAATTCATGGAACATTCACGATTAGAGAAAATCTATCAAGAAAAAGTCGTCCCGGCCTTGCAGGAGAAGTTTGGCTACAAGAATGCAATGCAGGTACCGAGACTCAAGGCAATACACGTCAACATGGGATGCGGCGAGGCGTCTAAGGACGACAAAATTTTAGAAGAAGCGGTGAGGGATCTGGGCCGGATCACCGGGCAGAAGCCGGTAGTGACTTTGGCCAAGAAGTCCATCGCCGGATTTAAAATCCGGGACGGCATGCCGGTTGGATGCAAGGTAACGCTTCGCCGTGCCGCTATGTATCACTTTTTGGATAAGCTTATCAGTGTTGTTCTGCCCAGACTTCGCGACTTCCATGGGGTTCCGGCGAGTTCCTTTGACAAGAACGGGAATTATTCCATGGGTCTTACGGAACAGAGCCTTTTCCCTGAGGTAGACCTGGACAAGGTGCAGCATGTTCAGGGGATGCATATCACTGTGGTGACATCCGCAAAGAAGGCGGATGAGTCACGGGAACTCCTGAGTCAGTTTGGATTCCCGTTTCAGAAAGAGGGGTAGTTTAGTTTATGGCGAAGAAAGCATTAATCGAGAAGGCCAATAGGACCCCCAAGTTCAACGTGCGCAAGTACCATCGCTGTAATATGTGCGGCCGTTCAGGTGGGTACGTTAGGCGCTTCGGCCTCTGCAGAATCTGCTTCAGAGAAGCAGCGTCCAGAGGCGAGATCCCCGGCGTGGTTAAGGCCAGCTGGTAAAAGGAATACAACGTGAGTATTACTGATCCCATTGCTGACATGTTGACGGTGGTCCGGAATGCCATTCAGGCAAAGAAGGCGCAGACCGTTGTACGTAATTCCAAGATGGCCCGTGAGATTCTAGGGATTCTCAAGGCCGAGGGTATGATTAAGGATTTTCGAGTTCTTGAAACAGATGTGCAGGGGGCAATCCGCGTGTACTTGCGGTATACGCCTGGAGGCAAGCCTGTTTTGACCGGCTTGCAGCGCGCATCCAAACCCGGGCTTCGGGTTTACAGGGGCTGCGATAAGCTGCCGAAGGTGCTCAGTGGTCTGGGCACTTCGATTATTTCGACTTCAAAGGGTGTGATGACCTCACAGGAAGCTCGCAAGCAGAAGCTTGGCGGCGAGGTCCTGTGCTACGCATGGTAGGTTCCGATGTCTCGAGTGGGTAAAAAACCAATATCAGTGCCGCAAGGCGTACAAATTACGATTGATGGGAGAGATATCGCGGTCAAGGGTCCCAAGGGGAGCCTGTCCCTGCGCTGTGATCCACGCATGAAGGTGGAAAAGCAGGAGCAGGAATTGGTGGTGAACCGCCCTACGGACAACAAGCTTGATCGTTCCCTGCACGGATTGACCCGCTCCCTGATCGCTAACATGGTTGAAGGGGTGTCCAAGGGTTTTGTCCGTAAACTGGAAATTGAGGGTGTGGGTTATCGTGCGGAGATGAAGGGCAGGACTTTGAGTATGAATGTGGGCTATTCGCATACCATTACCTTTGATTCACCCGAGGGCATCACGATTCAGTGCCCCAAACCGAATCAGATTGTGATTGAAGGCTCGGACAAGCAGCTGGTGGGGTATTCCGCCGCGCGCATCCGGGGATTCTGCAAGCCCGAGCCCTATAAGGGCAAGGGGATTCGCTATGCCGGGGAGCGTGTTCGTCGCAAGGCCGGCAAGTCTGCAGCGAAGTAGTAAGGAGTTGAGGAATGGCCTTTAAAAATTTAAAGAGGATATCGTTGAATCGCCGTCACCGCCGTGTTCGCAAGAAGGTGCGCGGATCAACGGATAGACCCCGGGTGGCTGTTTTTAGAAGCAATATGCATCTGTATGCCCAAGTGATTGACGATATGGCTGCGCGCACTCTGGTGGCAGCCAGTACGAGCGAGCAGGCCCTCAAGGACTTGCCTCGTGGGAATAATGTGGCAGCCGCGACGAAACTGGGTGAAGTGCTCGCCAAGAAGGCCGGTGAGGCCGGGATCAAGGCAGTGGTCTTTGACCGTGGTGGGTATCGTTATCACGGGCGCGTTAAGGCTCTGGCCGAAGCGCTGCGCAAAGGCGGATTAGAGTTTTAGGAGGTATGAATTCAGTGTCAGACGAGCAGACTTTAGACAATCAGCCGACAGAGGATGAGCCTCAGGAAGACGTCCAGGCTCCGGATGAAAAGGATGCGGACCTTGAGGCGCCTGCAGCGGCTGCCCCCGGTAAAGGCGGTTCAGGCCGGGGGGCTTCGGGAGGCAGGCGCGGTCAACAGGGACGTGGCGGCCGCGAGGGCCGAGGCGGCCAGGGATGGGGCAAACAGGAACCCCGAGATACAGAGTTTACTGAGAAAGTTATTGCGATCAACCGTGTTTCCAAGGTTGTGAAAGGTGGAAAGCGGTTTTCCTTCAGTGCTTTGGTTGTGGTCGGAGACGGTAAAGGCCGGGTGGGTTATGGATTGGGCCGGGCCCGCGAAGTTGCGGAAGCGATTCGCAAGGGAGTTTCCATCGCGCGCAAGGGTTTGTTTTCCATCTCCTTGAAGGGTACAACGATTCCGCATGAGGTTCTCGGCCGCCAGGGCGCGGCCATTGTGCTTCTTAAGCCGGCGGGTGAGGGTACAGGTGTTATCGCCGGCGGCGCGGTCCGGGCCACCTGTGATGCTGCGGGCATTAAGGATATCCTGACCAAGTCTTTGGGATCCCGAAATCCGATCAATGTGGTGAAAGCCACTTTTGAAGGTTTGCAAAGCGTTCGGAGCAAGGAAGAACTGGAAAAGCTCCGAGAGGGGAATGACTGATGAAGGTTCATGAACTCAAATCCAATAGCGGCGCCCGGCGTTCTTCGATTCGCAGGGGCCGCGGGCGCGCCTCAGGAAAGGGTGTTCGCTGCGGCAAGGGTCAAACAGGACAGAACTCCCGTGCCGGCCACGGCCATAAGCTCTGGATGGGTGGGGGTGAGGTTTCTTTGATCCGGCGAGTGCCCCGTTTTGGTTTTAATCATGTGCCCAAGGTGGCCTATCAAATTGTGAACACCGGGCAGTTACAATCCTTGGACGAAGGAATAAATGAGATTACGCCGGAAATCCTTCTGGAGAACCGGGTGATTCGCAAAGCTTCCTTGCCGGTGAAGCTGCTTGCCGAGGGCGAGCTTAAACGCAAGGTCAAGATTTCTGTGCACAAGGCTAGCGTGGCTGCACGGGAAAAGGTCCAGGCTGCAGGCGGGACCGTAGAATTACTGGAGTTATAAGCGCATGCTGGGTGCATTGGTTAACGCCTTCAAAATACCGGACCTGAAAAAAAAGATCCTGTTCACCCTTGGGGTGGTCGCGATCTACCGGCTGGGCACCTATATTCCGACTCCGGGAATCAATAGCCATAAGCTGGCTGAGTTCCTTGATATGTTTACCCAAACACAGGGTGGGGCGATCTTTGGTGTTGTTAATTTATTTAGCGGCGGCGCCATGGAAAGAGCAACCATCTTTGCTTTGGGGATCATGCCCTTTATCACAGCGTCTATTATTATGCAGTTGTTGACGGCCGTAATCCCGGCCTTTGAGAAAATGGCAAAGGAAGGCGGGGACCAGGGGCGCAAGCAGCTGACACAATATACGCGCTACGCCACTGTGGGTTTGAGTGTGGTGCAGTCTTTCTTCATCGCCCTATGGCTGGAGAGTCCCGCGCGTTTCGGGGGTTTGCAGATTGTGGACTACCCCGGTTGGGGATTTCGCCTGCTGACCATTTTGACTCTGACCAGTGGTTCAGCCTTCATCATGTATTTGGGCGAGCTTATTACCGAGCGCGGCGTAGGGAACGGGGCTTCGCTCTTGATTACCGCGGGTATCATTGCCGGTTTGCCGACAGCAGGTTTTCAGCTGTGGGTTTTGGCCTCGCCGCTTTCCGCGGCGCGGCGCCAGATACAACCCATCACCTTGGTATTGCTGGTGATCATGATGGTCCTTGTAGTTCTTGCGGTGGTGCTTATTACGCTGGGTCAAAGAAAGATATCCGTTCAATATGCTAAACGCATGGTAGGACGCCGCATGTACGGTGGCCAGAGCACGTTTATTCCGCTCCGTGTAAACCAAGCGGGTGTTATCCCCATCATTTTTGCGCAATCCTTGCTGGTTTTTCCGGCCACGATAGCGGGTCTGGTGCCCAATGCAGGGTTTCAGGGGCTTGCGAACATCATGCTCCAAAACAAGGCGATCTATATTCCGATGTATACCCTTTTGATTTTGTTCTTTTCATATTTTTATACTGCGATTACGTTCAATCCGGTGGATATCGCCGACAACATTAAGAAGTACGGTGGATTTATCCCGGGAATTCGTCCGGGCCGGCCGACCGTGGATTACCTGGATTTCGTGATGGTGCGTATTACTTTGGCGGGTGCTGTGTTCTTAGCTTTTATTGCCGTGTTCCCTGATTTGATCGGGCAGTGGATGAAGATTCCTTATTCGATAGCGAGTTTCTTCGGCGGGACGGCCATGTTGATTATTGTCGGTGTTATGTTGGACACGATGAGACAGATTGAATCCCACTTACTGACACGGCACTATGAGGGTTTCATGAAGCGCGGGCGCCTAAAGGGCCGCAGGTGATCGAGGTAAAGACACCGGATCAGATCGACCGGATGCGTAAGCCATGCCTGATGGTAGGAAAGGTCTTGGCACACCTGAGTGAGATGATTAAGCCTGGTGTGACTACGCAGGCTTTGGATGACGCGGCGCGGGATCTGATTTCTGAGCTTGGCGGCAAACCGGCCTTCAAGGGCTATCGCGGGTTTCCGGCACATATTTGTGCCTCGGTGAATACAGTTGTGGTCCACGGGATTCCAGGTGAAACCGTCCTCCAGGAGGGCGATATTGTGGGAATCGACGTGGGCGTAGAATACGATGGCTATTTTGGTGATGCGGCCTTTTCCGCAGCCGTGGGGCGAATCACACCCGAGGCACAGAAGCTTATGGATGTGACTCAGGAGTGCTTAGCCGTCGGGATTGCGCAGGCGAGACCGGGCGGGCGCGTAGGTGACATTGGCGCTGCAGTGCAAGCCTTCGCGGAGAGTCATGGATTCGGAGTGGTCCGGGAGTTTACCGGGCATGGGATTGGGACGCAGATGCACCAGGATCCCCAGGTGCCGAACTTCGGCAAGGCCGGGTTCGGGGCCTTACTAAAAGAGGGGATGTGTCTGGCAATAGAGCCCATGATTAATGCGGGCCGCCCTGAGGTGGAAATTCTGGAAGACGGGTGGACAGTAGTAACTCAGGATGGGAGCTTGGCAGCCCACTTTGAGCACAGCATCGCGATTACTGCAAACGGTCCGGAGATTCTAACTGAATGGCCAAAGAAGAAGCAGTAGAAGTTGAAGGAAAAGTCATTGAAGCACTTCCCAATGCAGTGTTTAGGGTTGAGCTTGAGAATGGGCACCAAGTCAGAGCCCACGTTTCAGGCAAGATGCGGATGCATTTTATCCGGATTCTGCCCGGAGATCGAGTAACGGTTGAACTCTCCCCGTATGATTTGACCCGGGGCCGAGTGACTTATCGACACAAGTAATTGCCGTCCGGCTTGTAGGCCGGTCCGAAAACGGGTGTAAAGATGAAAGTTAAGTCATCAGTGCGAAGAATGTGTGATCAGTGCAAGATCGTCCGGCGCAAAGGCGTCGTGCGCGTCATCTGCACGAATCCCAAGCACAAGCAAAGACAGGGATAAGCTTCTATGGCACGTATTGTTGGAGTTGAACTCCCCAAAGAAAAAAGGATGGACGTTGCTTTACGGTCTATTTATGGAATCGGACCTACGCGGGCAGCGGAGATCTTAGGCCGGACCCAGATTGATCCGGCAATCCGCTCGAAGGATCTTTCAGAGGCGGATGCCTCCAAACTGACCTCTTTTATTCAGAGCGAGTACAGAGTCGAAGGTGAATTGCGCCGTGAGGTGACTGGGAACATCAAGCGCCTCATGGAAATTAGCTGCTACCGCGGGAATCGGCATAAGAGGTCTTTGCCCGTGAGGGGACAGCGTTCCCATACGAATGCCCGAACCCGGAAGGGTCCTAGGCGAGCTGTTGGCGGCCGCAAGAAGTAGGAAGGAATAGACGTTGGCTAAGAAGAAAATCACAAGACAAGTCGTAAGTGGAATCGTTCACATCCAGGCAACCTTCAACAACACCATTGTGACGATCACGGATCGCCAAGGAGCAACGCTTTCTTGGGCTAGCAGTGGTTCCGTAGGTTTCAAGGGTTCGAAGAAATCAACTCCTTTTGCTTCGCAGATGGCTTCGGAAACCGCAGCTAGAAAGGCAAAGGAGTACGGGCTTAAAGAGGTTGAGGTGTATGTGAAGGGTCCGGGTTCCGGTCGCGAATCGGCGATTCGCGCACTTCAGTCGGTGGGTATCACCGTGACTGCTATCCGGGATGTGACGCCGATTCCGCATAACGGGTGCCGTGCACCAAAGCGCAGAAGAGTTTAAGAGGAGTAGAGAATGGCAAGATATTCCGGTCCCTCTTGTCGGTTATGCCGTAGAGAGGGAGAGAAGCTGTACCTCAAGGGCATCAAGTGCCAAATGGAGAAGTGCGCGGTAAATCAGCGAGCCTATGCCCCTGGACAGCATGGCGCAATGCAGCAGAGGCGTAAGGCGTCCAACTACGGATTACAGCTGCGCGAAAAGCAGAAGGCAAAGCGCATTTACGGTGTGTTGGAGCGGCAGTTCAGACGGTACTTCAAGATTGCCGACCGTTCCAAAGAGGTGACCGGCGTGCGCTTGTTGCAATTTTTGGAGATGCGTCTGGATAATATTGCTTACTCTTTGTGTTTAGCCGCTTCTCGTGCGCAGGGACGCCAGTTGGTACGGCACGGATTTGTGTATGTGAACGGAAGGAAGGTTACTATTCCATCCTATCAAGTCAAGGTTGGAGATGAAATACAGGTACGAACCAGCGACGAAGGACTCAAGCGTATCAAGGAGATTCTTGAGCAGGTCCAGGACCGTGGCGTACCGAGTTGGCTTAAGTTAACTGCGGACGACCTGTCCGGTGGCGTTTTGAGAATGCCAATGCGCGAAGATATCCAGCAGCCGATCCAAGAGGCGCTGATCGTCGAGTTATACTCCAAGTAGCGCGGGACTCCGAGGAGCCACCATCATAAAGGGGAGGCAGAGAGTAGATTATGGGAATCAAATGGAAAGATTTTGAAATGCCGAGGGAAGTTGTTTGGGAAGAGGAAACTCTCACGAACACCTACGGCAAATTTTCCGGGGAGCCGTTTGAGCGTGGCTATGGGATGACGATAGGAAATTCTCTTCGCCGGATCCTTTTATCATCTATCGAAGGCAGTGCTGTGACATCCATTAAGCTGGACGGGGTGCTCCATGAGTTCACAACGGTTGAGGGAGTTACCGAAGATGTTACGGAGATCGTCCTCAATGTGAAGCAGCTTGTTGTGCGCTGCCATTCCAGGCAGTCCAAGACGGTTTCTTTGATTACCGACAAAAAAGGCCCGATCACGGCCGGGATGATCGAGAGCACGGATCAGGTGGAGATCCTCAACCCGGATCTGGTTCTTGCCACTTTAACCCGTCCCGAGCGCTTTGCTATGGAGTTGGAAGTAGGCCGGGGCCGGGGCTATGTGCCGGCTGAAGGGAATAAGAGGGCTGATCAGCCCATTGGTGTGATTGCGGTGGATTCGATCTTTAGCCCGGTTAGGAGGGTTAGCTTCAAAGTGGAAGATGCCCGCGTCGGACACATCACGGATTACGATCGTCTCATTATGGAGATAGAGACCAATGGGTCTGTGACCCCCAAGGAGGCTCTGTTGCACGCCTCAAATATTCTCCGTGCGCACTTGGATATTTTCCTCTGCACCGGGGAATTGCCGCCGGAAGTGGCTGATGATGAGGAACATGAGTTTGACCGTGAGCTTTACGAGAAACTGAAAATGTCTGTCTCCGAACTGGAACTTTCTGTTCGCAGCGCAAATTGCCTACGCGAAGCAGGTATCAAGTCACTGGCGGAGTTGGTCACCCAGGATGAGAATGAGATGCTTAAATATCGCAATTTCGGCAAAAAATCCTTGGGCGAGATCTCTGCAACCCTTGAGTTGATGGGCCTTAGGTTGGGAATGGATATTGATACCTCCAAACTGGTGGACACTGTGTCTGATCCGGGTACGGAGACTGTTTAGGGAGAAGGTTTGAGCAATGCGACACAAAAAAGCTGGAAAAAACTTTGGCAGACAGAAGGCACACCGGGACGCGACTGTGCGCATGCTCGTCAGGGGCTTGTTTGAGCGCGAGATGATTGAGACTCCGGTGGTGAGGGCCAAAATGGCCCAGCGCCTGGCGGAACGCCTAATTACCCTGGGCAAGCGCGGGGACTTGCATGCGATCCGGCAAGTCAACTCGGTGCTCAATGATCGTAGCTTGACCAGGAAACTCTTCCGGGAAATCGCGCCGCGTTTTGAGGAGCGCCAGGGGGGATACACCCGGGTGATTCGTACACGACGGCGGGTCGGTGACGGGGCGAGTCTGGCGGTCCTTGAGCTGACAGAGCGTAGTATTCAGATTTCTGAACCCATTAAGGCCGCTCCAGTCAAGGCGCCCGAAACCCCTGAGGAAGCCAAACAAGAAACCAAATCAACGGAAGAGCCGAAGAAATCTTCAAAGGGGGACAAAGAGGACCCCGGCTTCATTGGGAATCTCCGGAAGTTTTTCAAAAAGAAGTAACTTTTCAGAGTTGTACAGCGGTTCCTGATCCCTTTGGCCCTAGGCTCCTTGTGACCCTAGGGCCTGTTTTTAGTCAAAGCCTAACAGGAGGATACTGATGCGACTGAGTTCCCGTATTTCCCAGGTTCAACCTTCCGCTACTTTGGCACTTACGGCCCGTGCGGGTGAATTGCGATCCGAAGGCCACAAAGTCATTTCTTTGGCAGCGGGGGAGCCTGACTTCAATACCCCTGTCCATATTTCCGAGGCTGCTGCGAAGGCCGCCAAGGAAGGGTTCACGCGTTATACCCCTGTGGCCGGAATCCCTGCCCTGCGCGATGCCGTGGCGAATCTGCTCAAATCGGACTATGGCCTGGAATATAGCCGTGACCAGATTCTCATTTCTTGTGGAGGAAAGCATTCGCTGTATAACGTGCTTCAGGTCACTTGCGAGGAGGGGGATGAAGTGCTCTTTCAGTCCCCCTATTGGGTCAGCTATCCGGAAATGGTGCGTCTGGCCTCTGCCACGCCCGTAATTCTGGAGACGACTGCAAAAGAAAATTTTAAGATTACGCCGGAGAATCTCAAGGCCAAGCTTAGCTCCAAGTCGCGCGTTCTTATCCTGAACAGCCCGAGCAATCCTACGGGAGTCGTTTATGACCGGGAAGAGTTGGAGGAGCTGGTCAATATCGCGGTGGAAGCGGGTCTCTTGATTATCAGTGATGAGATCTATGACAAGATCATCTACGATGGTGCGAAGCATGTGTGTGTACCGGCGCTGAGTGCCGCAGCCAAAGAACACACCATTTGGTGTAATGCGGTTTCAAAGACTTATGCAATGACGGGCTGGAGAGTGGGTTATGTGGCCGGCGATCTCAGTGTCATAAAGGCGGCAACACGTTTGCAGAGTCATTCGACTTCGAATCCGGTTTCGGTGAGTCAGTACGCAGCTCTGGCCGCGCTCCAGGGAGATCAGACTTGTGTCCAAGGGATGCTGAAGGCATTTACCCGGCGCCGCCAGATCGCGATCGATTTTTGTGAATCCCATGGGATACCGTATGTCAAGCCTCAGGGGGCTTTCTATTTGTTCCTGGGCGTGTCCCAGTGGGGGTTGACGGGGAATCAGTTCTCGGATGGGTTGTTGGATGATTCCAAGGTGGTTGTGGTGCCCGGAGAGGCCTTTGGGTGCAGTACGCATGTTCGTTGCAGCTTTGCCTGCGGTGACGAGGAATTGAAAGAAGGATTGGAATTGATTGCGGCGTATGGCAAAAAAGTATTAACGGTGGTGTAAAGCAAATGACAAATCTTGTAGTCCAGAAATACGGCGGGACCTCGGTTGCAGATCCTCAAAAGATCATGAGTGTGGCCAATCGTGTGATGAAACGCGTTCGCAAAGGGTCTCAGGTCGTGGTTGTAGTCTCTGCTCTCGGGGATACCACGGATCGATTGCTGGAACTGGCGGCTGAGATTACAGATTCTCCGTCGGAGCGGGAATTGGCTGTTCTCATGTCTACAGGCGAACAGATTTCTGTGGCGCTTTTGGCCATGGCCATAGAGAAGCTCGGCGGCTCTGCCATATCATTCACGGGTATGCAGGTGGGTATTCGTACCCAGGGTTCCCATACCCGGGCGCGTATCCAAGAGATTAGCACGAGTACGGTGCTTAAGGCGCTGAAGGCGGGCAAAGTGGTGATTGTGGCCGGGTTCCAGGGAGTGGATACGGAACTCAATGTGACCACTCTTGGACGCGGGGGATCGGACCTTACAGCCGTTGCCATGGCAGCGGTTCTCAAGGCGCCTGTGTGCGAAATCTATACGGATGTGGACGGCGTTTACACGGCAGATCCTCGTATCTGTCCGGATGCGCGGAAACTCGATGCCATTTCTTCGGATGAAATGTTCGAAATGGCTTCTCTGGGATCACAAGTATTGCAGACGCGGAGTGTTGAGCTGGCAAAGAAGGCAGGTGTGGAAATCCACGTGCGCTCCAGCTTTTTGGACAAGGAGGGAACGGTGATTGTTAACCAGGCCGATGCATTGGAAGGTGTGGTGGTTACTGGGGTGACGTGTAACAAGAATGAGGCAAAGGTCTCGGTTTTGGATGTTCCGGACCGCCCGGGTATTGCCGCAAAGCTCTTCAAAATGCTTGGCGCAGCTGAAATCAATGTGGACATGATCATTCAAAACATCAGTCGAACGGGCCATACGGACATTACGTTTACTGTGCCTCAGGAAGACGTTAAGCGCACGCTCGAAGTCGTCGAACCCGAGGCCAAAAAGATCGGCTTTGCCGGGGTCCAGGCCGACAAGAATGTGGCCAAGGTTTCAGTGGTGGGAGCGGGCATGCGCAGCAGCGCGGGCGTGGCCGCCACGATGTTTGAAGCCCTGGCCAAGGCCAAGGTCAACATTGAAATGATATCCACTTCCGAGATAAAAATATCGTGTGTGGTCCGGCAAGAGAAAGCGGACAAAGCGGTTAAGGCCCTGCATGACGCTTTTCAGTTGGGGAAGAAGCGTCAAACTTCGTCGAAGGTGAGCAAGAAGAAGCCCTCAGGGAAGCGATCATGAAAAAGACAGTCAAGCTTTACGATACAACCCTTAGGGATGGCTCTCAAGGGGAAGGGATTTCTTTTACCGTCCAGGACAAGCTCTTTATTGCCGAGAAGCTCGACCAGTTGGGGATTCACTATGTGGAGGGCGGATGGCCCGGTTCCAACCCCAAGGACATGGAATTTTTCAAGCAGTACAAGAAGCTCCACTTGAAGAATGCCAAGGTGGCGGCTTTCGGGGCTACGCGGCGCGCTAATTTGAAGGCCGGTCAGGATCCCAATCTGAAGGCAATCTTGGAGGCTGATACGGAGGTCGTTACGATTTTTGGCAAGTCTTGGGATCTGCATGTGACGGATGTTTTTCGTATCAACCTGGATGAAAATCTCAAGATGATCTGTGACTCGGTCAATCTGCTTAAGTCCAAAGGACGCGAAGTTATCTATGATGCCGAACACTTTTTTGACGGCTACAAGGCCAATCCCGAGTACGCGATCCGTTCCCTGCGGGCTGCGGAAGAGGGAGGGGCTGATCTATTGGCTCTCTGTGATACCAACGGCGGGACCTTGACCCTGGAGTTGGCCCGCATTGTCGCAGAGGTCGGACAGCATGTGTCCGTGCCTTTAGGAATCCACGTGCATAATGATGGAGCAGTGGCTGTAGCCAACTCTGTTTCGGCAGTTGAGGCCGGTTGTGTGCAAGTGCAAGGGACGATCAATGGTTACGGGGAGCGCTGTGGTAATGCGGACTTGGTGCCCATTATTGCAAACCTGCAACTCAAACTGGGGTACAAGTGCGTGACAGCCGCACAGCTGGAATCTTTGACTTCAGTTTCTCACTATGTCGCGGAGATTGCCAATATGCGGCAGGCGGGAAACCAACCGTACGTGGGGGCCAGTGCATTTGCACACAAAGCCGGGGTGCATGTGAATGCCGTTCGCAAGAATTCGGTGACCTATGAACACGTGGATCCAAGCAAGATTGGGAATGCGCGGCGATTCTTGATGTCTGAACTTTCCGGTGTCTCCAATGTCCTCTGGAAGGCCGAGCAGCTGGGCTTTAAACTGGACAAAGGCTCGCCGGAGGTCAAGAAAATCCTCAGCACCATCCAGGATCTGGAATTTGACGGATATCATTTTGAAGAGGCTGAGGCTTCCCTGGAGATTATGATGCGCAGGTTGACGAAGAGCTTTGAGGAGTTCTTTGCCAGGGAAGGTTTCCGCGTTGTTGTGGCGGAGCGCGCGGGCAAAGTCTATTCCGAGGCCATCATCAAGGTCAATGTGGACGGCGAGTCCGAACACACTGTGGCGGAAGGGGACGGCCCGGTTAATGCTTTGGACAACGCTGTGAGAAAGGCGCTGGAGAAGTTTTACCCCTCCCTGTCCGAAATGCATCTTTCGGACTTCAAGGTGCGTGTTTTGGACGAAAAGGCCGGAACAGCGGCTAAGGTGCGCGTGTCCTTAGTCAGCCAGGACAAGGAAGACAGTTGGACCACGGCCGGGGTTTCGGAAAATATTATCGAAGCCAGCTGGATTGCCTTAATCGATTCAATTGAGTACAAGCTCCTCAAAGACTCGCGCCGGTCCAAGGCTGCCCCGCGCCGCAAAAAAGTAATCCGGCGAAAGAAATAATCATGACTCAATTAGCGACACGCTATGACCCTCAGGCCAGCGAGGAGAAGTGGTACTCCTATTGGGAGGATCGCGGTCTTTTTCAACCTGTGGATTCGCATAAAGAACCGTATACCATTGTCATTCCTCCCCCGAATGTCACGGGCATTCTTCATATGGGGCATGCGCTGAACAACACGATCCAGGATATCCTGATTCGATGGCAGCGCGCCAAAGGGCGTCCTGTTCTTTGGGTTCCGGGTACCGATCATGCGGGGATCGCCACCCAGAATGTGGTGGAAAAGAAACTTTGGCGCGAAAAAAAACAGCGCCGGCAGGACTTAGGCCGCAAGGCATTTGTGGAAGAGGTTTGGAAGTGGAAAGAAGAATACGGTTCGACGATCATCAGACAGCTCCGGAAACTGGGCTCTTCCTGTGATTGGAGCCGCTTGCGCTTTACCATGGATGAAGGCCTCTCCAAAGCCGTGCAAGAGGTCTTTGTCCGGCTTTACGAGAAGGGCCTGGTCTATCGCGGTCACTATATCGTCAATTGGTGCCCGCGCTGCCATACGGCTTTGGCTGATGAAGAGGCTCCGCACAAGGATCAGAAGAGCCATCTTTGGTATATTCGTTATCCCTATGACGGAGGGCATATCGTGGTGGCCACAACGCGGCCTGAGACCATGCTCGGTGACGTGGCTGTGGCAGTTCATCCCGAAGATTCGCGCTTCAAGAAGCTGATCGGCAAGAAGGTGACTTTGCCTCTGATTAACAAGGAGATTCCCGTCTTAGCGGATGAGATGGTGGACCGGGAGTTCGGAACAGGGGCTGTGAAGATCACTCCTGCGCATGACCCGAATGACTTTGAGGCCGGGAAGCGCCATGGAATAGACCCGGTCTGTATTTTGCATCCGGACGGGCGGATTGATTTACCCGGTTCGGAGTTTGACGGTCTGGACCGCTTCAAAGCGCGTGAACTTGTGGTTCAGCGACTCGAAGAGCAGGGACTTCTGGATAAGACTGAGGATTATGATCACGCAGTCGGCCATTGCTACCGCTGTGACACGGTGGTGGAACCCTATCTTTCGCCGCAGTGGTTTGTGAAGATGAAACCCTTGGCTGTGCCCGCCTTACAAGCCTGTAAGGATGAGCGCCTGCGTTTTTATCCCGCGCGCTGGACCCGGGTCTATACGGATTGGATGGAAAACATTCGGGATTGGTGTATCAGCCGCCAGATTTGGTGGGGACACCGCATTCCCGTATGGTATCCGGTCAATGCGGACGGAACTCTTGACGAGGAGAACCTGGTGGTCTCTCCTGTGCAGCCCGAGACGGATAAGCAGGGCAGGACCTACCAGCAGGATGAGGATGTCTTGGACACTTGGTTCTCTTCCTGGCTTTGGCCTTTTTCCACCCTGGGCTGGCCTGAGAAAACCGGGGATTTGGAGAAATTTTATCCCACGAATTGCCTGGTCACGGCCCCGGAGATCATTTTTTTCTGGGTGGCCCGCATGGTGATGTCCGGCTGTGAGTTCATGGGGGACATCCCGTTTAGCGATGTGTATTTGCACGGCACTATCCGCGATACCACGGGCAAGAAGATGTCCAAGTCTTTGGGCAATATCATTGATCCTTTGGATGTAATCGAGCACGTCGGCGCAGATGCCTTGCGTTTCAGTTTGGTATCCATGCAGGCACAGGGGCAGGATCTGTTTTTGTCTGAGGACAGTTTCTTGATTGGCCGGAATTTTGCCAACAAGATATGGAATGCCTCGCGATTTGTGCTGATGAATCTTCCGGAGCAAGGTGCGGACCCCGGCGCGCCGGGCCGCGAGAACCTTGCGGACCGGTGGATTCTTTCCAGGTTACAGAGTCTGGGAGAGAAGCTCGAGGACAATATGGGCCGTTACCGCTTCAACGATACAGCGGGGGCTTTGTATGAATTTTTCTGGGGAGATTTCTGTGATTGGTATTTGGAGTGGATCAAGCCCGTTCTGACGGATGCGGACGCGGACTCGAAAAAGCGCCGGGACCACCTCAATACTGCGGTCCATGTGCTGCGCTCCTTTGCTATCTTGTTGCAGCCGGTCATGCCTTTTTTGGCCGAAGAGATTTGGCATCAGTTGCACGAGCGTCTCGGGTGCAGTCCGGAATTCGAGTCCGTTATGGAGGCGCGTTGGCCTGAGACCGATCCTCAATTAAGGGATACGGGTGTGGAGTCCGAGGTGGCTTCGGTGCAGGCCGTGATTGCCCAGATCCGGAACTTGCGGGCCGAGTTCAAGGTGCCCCCGAAAACCGAGGTTGAGACCTTGTTGCGCAGCCGCTGCCAGGACGCGCGATCCACGCTGGAGTCGCATATGGATATTATTTGCCGTCTGGCAAAGGTCGGCACATGGAGCTGGTTGGGTGAGGATGAGAATTTGCCCCACGGCTATGTGTATGGGGCTTTGGATGGCGGTCAGATTGAGCTGCTGGCCACATGGACGGGACTAGACATTGATAGCGAGCGCAAGCGATTGCAGCAACGGGTAGACACTTTGCGCAATGAGCTGCAATCCTACGAGGTGAAACTTCAGAATGATGACTTTGTCCAAAAGGCACCGCCCGAGGTTGTCGCGGTCCAGCAACGCAACCGGGACGCCAAAGCCGAAGAGCTCCAGAAGGCCGAAGAGCGCATCCTCTCCTTCCAGTAAGGCCTCAGAGCCGGTTCGCCTTCAGGTGGCCTTGGCCCATGCGGGCGTGGCTTCCCGCAGAAAGGCGGAGACCCTTATTACCCAGGGGCGCGTCAAGGTCAATGGGAGCACGGTGCGCGAACTGGGAGTCAAGGTGGATCCGGCCAAGGACCGGGTTGAGTTTGACGGCAAGCCTCTGCGAAAGAGTCCGGAGGAATTCATCTGTCTTTTGCTGTACAAACCCAAGGGTGTGATTTCGACTGTTTCGGATGAGCGTTCGCGACGTACAATTATGTCCCTTTTGCCGCCGGACACGCCCCGTGTCTATCCGGTTGGGCGTTTGGACCGGGACACCACAGGGCTGTTGCTTTTGACCAATGACGGAGAGATTGCCTTTCGCCTGGCTCATCCGAGCTTTGAGGTCCACAAGAAATACCGGGTTTGGGTGCGGGGCAAGGTGCGCCTGGAGGATTTGCGCAGGCTGGAAAAGGGTGTTCAGCTGGAGAGGCGGGAGCGCAAGACTGCGCCGGCGCGTCTGGAGCGCTTGAGTATGGAGGAAGGCGTGACCTGTATCGAAGTCGTGCTTCACGAGGGCCGGAACCGGCAGATCCGGCGGATGTTCGAAGGTTTGGGCTATGAGGTACAGCGACTCAAGCGCGTAGAGCTCGCAGGCTTGACTCTCGGACGTCTCAAACCCGGGGAATCGCGGCGTCTCTCAACGCAAGAGGTGACACAGCTCAAGAAGGCGGTAAAATTGTAGTGGTTGTCATCCCCGCGCAGGCGGGGATCTACTTTGGTCAACTTATGGAAATCACGAGACTTGCCCATCCTAAGCGCGCGGACGCGCGTCGAATTATCCTGGAAGCCCTGCGGGAGGATTCTGCCCGTAAGGACTGTACGTCCAGGGCGGTCTTGTCTCCGCGCATCCGGACCTTGGGCCAGATAACGGCTAAGGAAGAAGGAATACTCTGCGGGATTCGTATTGCCAAGTGGGTCTTTGAAGAAATTTCCACCAAGGCCAAGGTTCGTTTGTTGGCTAAGGATGGAGATAGGATTGAAAAGGGCCAGGTGGTGGCTGACGTCACGGGCACGGCCTGGGTTGTGTTTGCCGGTGAACGCGTGGCTCTCAATCTGTTGTCTCATCTCTCGGGAATTGCCACAGAAACACAGCGTTATGTAGAAAAGGTGAAACCCCATCCTGCTAAGATTTTGGATACGCGCAAGACATTGCCCGGTCTGCGTCTGTTCCAGCGCTATGCCGTGGGTGTGGGCGGGGGAATGAACCATCGCTTCGATTTGGCGGATGAGATTCTTATCAAGACCAATCACCTGCGTTTGATGTCCGGTTGGGATGAAGAGACTCAGAGCCATCGTAAAGCTTTACGTGAGGCCATGCAGAGAGTCCAAGGGCGCACACCAGACGCTGAAGGAACCAGGGTTATGGTGGAGGTCGCCAATCTGCACGAATTCGAAGAGGCACTTCATATGAAGCCGGATGTGGTACTTTTGGACAATATGGGGCCGGCCGAGTGTGCCGAAGCAGTGCGTATTTCCCGTACCTTGGCCCATCCTCCGAGGCTCGAGATCTCAGGAGGCATTAACTTGGCCAATGTGGGCCGGTATGCCGAGACCGGGGTAGACCGGATTTCCGTGGGGGCCCTCACCCATTCGGTACGCGGCCTGAATTTTTCTCTGCGTGCCCAACTCATCTTTCCTGAAGGCGGACGGCATTCGTGAGCCTGTTCCAGATTGAAAGCCCTTTTCCTCCTGCCGGCGACCAGCCACAGGCCATTGAATCCTTGGTCAAAGGAATCCGCAATAACGAAAGGGCCCAGGTCCTCATGGGGGTGACGGGCAGCGGTAAGACTTTTACCATGGCCCACGTTATTGCGCAGTTAAACCGGCCTACCCTGGTCATGTCCCATAATAAGACTCTCACCGCCCAACTCTATAGTGAGCTCAAGGAGTTCTTTCCGCATAACGCAGTGGAGTACTTTGTGAGCTACTACGATTACTATCAGCCCGAAGCCTACATCCCCCATACGGATCTGTATATCGAAAAGGATTCTTCGGTCAACGATGAATTGGACCGCTTGCGCCTTTCCGCGACGACCTCTTTGATGTCGCGCGAGGATGTCATTATTGTGGCCAGTGTTTCCTGTATTTATAACCTGGGTTCGCCTAAGAACTACCGGTCTATGCTGCTGTTTTTGGAAAAGGGTCAGATTGCCAACCGCGAAGAGGTGATGGAAAAGCTCGTGGCCATTCAATACGATCGGACGCAATATGATTTGACTCGCGGCAGCTTCAGGGTCAGGGGAGATGTATTGGAGATTCTGCCGGCCTATTCGGAGAAGGCTTTTAGAATCGAGTGGTGGGATGATGAGATCGAACGCATTGCCGAAATTCATCCGGTGAGCGGTAATATCCTGGAACGGCGCGAAAAGGTGGCGATTTATCCGGCCAAGCATTTTGTCATGGAAAAAGATTCCATGGGGCCGGCGCTGAAAGCCATCAAGCAGGAAATGATTGAGCGCGTTAGGGAACTCAATGCTGCCGGCAAACTGGTTGAGGCACAGCGTTTGGAGTCACGGACGCTTTACGACTTGGAGATGCTTGAGGAACTCGGTTTTTGCCACGGGGTGGAAAACTATTCGCGGCATTTGAGCGGCCGGGAGCCGGGTTCGCGGCCGGATTGCCTGCTGGACTATTTTCCGCCCTCTTTTCTCACCTTCTTCGATGAGTCCCATGTGACGATCCCGCAGGTAATCGGCATGTATGAGGGAGATCGCGTTCGGAAGAGCACGTTGGTGGAATACGGATTCCGTTTGCCGTCTTGTTTGGATAACAGGCCTTTGCGTTTTGAGGAATTCAACCAGACTATCGGACAGCAGGTATTCATGTCGGCTACGCCGGCCAAGTACGAACTCACCCTGGCTAAGGGACGGGTGGTGGAACAGATTGTGCGGCCCACAGGCCTGGTGGACCCGCCCATTGAAGTGCGGCCGACTGAGGGACAGGTGGATGATTTGGTTGAGCGCGTCCGGGAGCGCGCCAAGCGCCATGAGCGTGTGTTGGTGACAACCCTTACCAAACGCATGGCCGAGGATCTGAGCGGCTATCTGCAAAAAATGGACTTGCGCGTCAAGTACCTGCACAGTGATATCGGCGCGCTTGAACGCGTGGAGATTCTCCGGGACTTGCGCCTGCGCAAATTCGATTGCCTGGTGGGTGTGAACCTGTTGCGTGAAGGTTTGGATTTGCCGGAGGTGAGTTTGGTTGCTGTTTTAGACGCAGACAAAGAAGGTTTCTTGCGTTCGCAGACCTCTCTGATTCAGGTATCGGGCCGCGCTGCGCGTAACATTAACGGAGAGGTTGTGCTTTACGCGGATCGGGAGACGGGTTCAATGCAGCGGGCCCTGGAGGAATGCAATCGCCGCCGCAAGATCCAGGAGGCTTACAATAAAGAACACAATATTACGCCGCGGAGTATTCAAAAGGCAATCCGGGATGGGATCGAAACCCACAAGGAGGCCGAGGACATAGAGCTGCAAGTCACGGGCCAATCCGAAGCGGAATTTATCAATGAGACGGTGATTGCGGATTTGCAGGCCGAGATGGAACGCGCGGCCAGAAACTTGCATTTTGAGCGAGCTGCCCTCATACGCGATCAAATCAAAATACTGCGCGGGGAGAGCGACCAATCCAAAGCCGCGCTCCAGCAAGGCCGTTTTATGCACAAGAGCCGCAAGACCCACAAGAACAAGCGGAAGTTTGGTTGAAGCCTCAACACTGTCATCCCCGCGAAAGCGGGGATCTAGTTGGATGACTGAAGGCAAGAAAATTCCCGCCGGAGTTTACCCTGAGCTTGTCGAAGGGGGGAATGACATCAGAAGTGGGGCTGGACGCTCCGGTCAGCCGGAACATCAAAGAGAATGGGACCATGAGCACACCCACAATCGGTAACACCGTAAGACACCTCAAAGAGGTCGGCTCCACCCAAGACGCAGCTCGCTCCTGGGCTGCTGAAGGGGCCGCCGTGGGTGCGGTTGTGGTGGCTGACTCCCAGACTGCGGGCCGAGGCCGCCACGGGCGCCCTTGGATTTCTCCGGCAGGCAAGGGGCTGTATCTTTCGGTGGTGCTCGGCCAAGATGGAGCCGAGAGGGGGATACAGTGGTCCATTGCCGCGGCAGTGGCTGTGAGCCGGGCTCTGGAGGGCATGACCGGTCTGCGGGCCGGCATTCGCTGGCCCAATGATGTGCTTGTCACGGGCAAGAAGGTTTGCGGTATTCTGGCAGAGACCTATAGCGAGGGCCCTCTGATCCTGGGCTTGGGAATTAATTTGAGCGGCAGCGGTTCAGACCTGGATCCCCAGGCCTCTACTCTGGCTGAGCTCAGAGGTTCGGAATTGGAGCCTGAGGCCTTGCTGGAGCGGCTTTTGGAGGAGCTTGGACTTTGCCACACTGTGTTGAGCGAGGGTCGTTTTGAAGTGCTTCTCATGGAAGCACGCGAAAGATCCGTGCTCCTGGGCCGGCAGGTGCGGGTGCAGTGTTCGGGACGCGAATTCACGGCACAGGCCGTGGATTTGGAAGCCAACGGCGCACTGCGGGTTCGTACGGAAGACGGCAAAGAAGAGAGTCTGACTGCCGCTGAGGTGGAGAGATTGCGATGAAGGCTTGTCAAATTTTGGCCATTGACATCGGAAACACGCGTGCAAGCTGCGCTTGCTTTGTGGGAAGGCGTTTGATGTCAACGGCCCATGTGCCCACTGAAGGGCTGCGGAGCGTGTCTGTGGCTGATGTGAGGCGCATCTGGAAGCAACTCGGACCAAAGGATGCCGGGCCGGATGCAGTGGTTTTGGCCAGTGTGGTGCCTCGTGTGAGCGCGGGCCTGCGCAAGGCGATCAAGGCATGGTGCGGATCCGGACCATTGGAGCTGGGACGCAACCTGACAGTGCCCCTGAAGGTCAACTACCGGCCGAGTTCCTCGGTGGGCCCGGATCGCTTGGCAGCCGCTTTGGCAGCAGTCGCGAAACTGGGAGCGCCGGTCATTGTCCTGGATTTTGGCACAGCCCTCACCATTGATGTGGTCAATGCACAGGGAGTGTACGACGGGGGATTGATCGTGCCTGGGATCGAACTTAGTCTGGATTCTCTGTACAAGTACACGGCTCTCCTGCCTGCAGTGAAGGTCAAAGCCCCGGCCGGGGTCTTGGGTCATTCCACAGAGGCCAGCCTGCTCAGCGGGGCAATCCGGGGATTGGGCTATGTGTGTGACGGGGCGGTTGCAGAGATCCGTTTATCTCTGGGAAAGAAGACTCCGGTATTGGGTACAGGGGGGCGGGCATCGCTGATGCGGCGCTACACCCGTTGCTTGGATCAAGTGGATCCCCACCTGACTCTCCGCGGCCTTGAAATTGCCTTTAGATCCAGGGACAGGTCTCTCTAACCCACTCTCCCCCAAAATGTTGTGTAAGGGTCGTCCCCATCAGCTATCCGGCCCAAGGGGACGGATCTCGTGTAACTTACTGTGAAAATTGGGGATAGCGAGAACCGTCCCTGAATAGGGAAATACTGCATTTTTTGCTTGCTCTGTGTTCCCACATCCACTAAACTAAGCCTAATGAATTTTCTGGCACTCAACGGGATAGAGTGCTGATAACTGAAGAAGGATCATGGAACCAACGAGAAGGAGGAGTTACGATGGCCCTTAAGCCTTTGGGTGATCGAGTCCTGGTCAAGCTTCTGGAAGCAGAAGCAAAGACCCAGGGGGGTATTTTGTTGCCGGACACAGCCAAGGAAAAGCCCCAAGAGGGCGAGATTGTGGCCGTGGGCACGGGCAAGGTGCTGGACAGCGGTGAAGTGAAGGCGCTGGACGTCAAGGTGGGTGACAAGGTGCTTTTCGGCAAGTATTCCGGCACTGAGGTCACAATCAAGAATACTGACGAAGATTATTTGATTATGAGGGAAGACGACATTCTGGCCATTGTGCAGTAAGCACGGGGACAGAGTTTCGAAACGAAGGAGGAGTTTAAAGTGGCTAAGCAGCTGCAATATAAAGATGAAGCCCGGCGCTCGGTGCTCCACGGAGTGGAGCAGTTGGCCGCAGCGGTCAAGGTGACCCTGGGTCCCAAGGGCCGGAATGTGATTTTGGACAAAAAATTCGGCGCTCCGACCATTACCAAGGACGGGGTGACCGTTGCCAAGGAAGTGGAACTGGAGGATCCGTTTGAGAACATGGGCGCCCAGCTCGTGAAGGAAGTGGCGGAGAAGACCTCGGATGCAGCCGGTGACGGCACCACGACTGCGACGGTTTTGGCCGAGTCGATTTATCGCGAGGGACTGAAGAACGTGACAGCGGGTTCCAACCCGACAGCCCTGAAGCGCGGTATCGAAAAGGCCGTGGAAGCCGCGGTGGAGGCACTCAAAGGTCTGTCAAAAGAAGTGAAGAGCAAGAAAGAGACGGCCCAGGTAGCCAGCATCGCAGCCAACAACGATCAGTTCATCGGCGAGATCATTTCCGATGCCATGGACAAGGTCGGGCGTGACGGAGTGATTACCGTGGAAGAGGCCAAGAGCATGGAGACCACGCTTGAGGTCGTCGAAGGGATGCAGTTCGATCAGGGTTACTTGTCCCCGTACTTTGTGACCGATTCAGAGCGCATGGAAACCTCCTTGGAGAATCCCTATATCCTCATCCATGAGAAAAAGATCTCTGTGATGAAGGATATGCTGCCAGTTTTGGAAAAGATTGCCAAGACCGGCAAGCCGCTCCTGATCATTGCGGAAGATGTGGACGGTGAGGCCCTGGCCACTCTGGTGGTCAACAAGCTGCGCGGCACGCTTTCTTGCGCAGCGGTCAAGGCCCCGGGTTACGGCGATCGCCGCAAGCAGATGCTCGAGGATATTGCCATTCTCACGGGCGGAAATGCCATCAGCGAGGACCTGGGAATCAAGCTCGAGAATCTGAGTTTGGAGGATCTGGGGCGCGCCAAGCGGGTCACAATCAACAAGGACGACACCACGATTATCGAGGGTGCGGGCAGCACCGATAAAATCAATGCCCGGGTATCCCAGATCAAGAAGCAGATCGAGGACACGGATTCGGACTACGATCGTGAGAAGATGCAAGAGCGTCTGGCCAAGCTGGCCGGGGGTGTGGCGGTGATCAACGTGGGCGCCGCGACTGAGACTGAAATGAAGGAGAAGAAGGCCCGTGTCGAGGATGCCCTGCATGCGACCCGCGCAGCTGTGGAAGAGGGGATCGTCCCCGGCGGTGGCGTGGCTTTGCTCCGTACCATCTCAAGTATTGAGGGCCTGAAGCTCAAGGGCGATGAGGCGATCGGCCGTGACATTGTCTTGCGCGCTGTTGAGGAACCGCTCCGGCAGATTGCCGCGAATGCGGGCCAGGAAGGTTCCATTGTGGTGCAGCGGGTCAAGAGTGAGACCGGTGCCAACGGGTACGATGCCCAGGCGGATCAGTACAGGGATATGATCCAGGCTGGAATCATCGATCCGACCAAGGTCACGCGCACGGCTCTCCAGCATGCGGCGAGTATTGCCGGTTTGCTGCTGACGACCGAGACCCTAATCACCGAAAAGCCGGAGAAAGAGAAGGCCATGCCTTCAATGCCCGGCGGCGGGGATATGGGTTATTAATCCAGCATGAAATAGTCGTTCCAAAGGCCCTGCTGTCACACCGGCGGCAGGGCCTTTGTCTTTTGCGCGCTCCAGGGAGGAACCTAGGCTTTGAACCAGGGACAGGTCTCGGCTATTCATTGTGCGGCAGTAAGTTACGTGAGAACCGTCCCCTTTGGTCAGGGTGTCGGGTCTGCATTCCCCAAAGATCGGGCCGGTCGTCCTCACTCGGGATCGCCTTAGCTAATCTGTTCCTCATTAGGTGAAGTGCAGAGGGCTGCCCAACATCGCGGGGCAAACGCCCTCAAGACATTTGTGGCTTTAGCGATTTTGAGCTCCTCCGTGAGGCGCCGCCCCTCCGGAGGGTGTCTCCATCCGGTCCTAAGCAAGCTTCCAAGCCCGACCGGGGGAATGATTTCGGGATATGGAGCCACGATTGACACCCCCAGATGCCGCGACTATATTAATCGGATAACGTCGTTAACCGGGAGGAAGGTCTAGATGGGAATGTGGATTGGACGGGGCCGGAAGGCCCGTAGATGCTACGGATTTGATGAGATTGCACTGGTGCCCGGCTCGGTCACCATCAACCCCAATGAGGTGGACACAAGCTGGAAATTGGGGGGGCGGAAATTTGATGTGCCGATCCTGGCTGCAGCCATGGACGGGGTTGTGGACGTGCCCTTTGCCGCGAAGATGGGCGAACTCGGAGGCATCGCCGTTCTCAACCTGGACGGGGTTCAGACCCGTTACGAGGACCCGAATGAGGTCCTGGACAAGATTGCCAAGGCGCCCCCCGAGGAGGCCACTCACCTGGTTCAGGGGCTCTACACGGAACCGGTCAAAGAAAAGCTGGTCGAAAAGCGCGTGAAGGAGATGAAAGCTGCGGGCGCCACGGCCGTGGTTAGTTGTATTCCCCAGAATGCCGAGCGCAACGGGAAGATTGCCCAGGATGCGGGTGCGGATGCGTTCTTTGTCCAGTCCACAGTCGCCACAGTGGAACACATTGCCACGGAATATAAGGTCTTGGACCTGCCCAAATTTCTCCAAAAGACAATGAAGATTCCCGTTGTGGTCGGGAATGTGGTGACCTATGAGGTGGCTCTTCAGCTCATGCAAGCCGGAGCCAAGGGCGTCTTGGTGGGTGTGGGGCCCGGAGCGGCGTGTACCACCCGGGGGGTCTTGGGCCTGGGTGTTCCCCAGGTGACGGCCACCTGCGATGTGGCGGCAGCTCGGGACTTTCACTATAAGACCTCGGCCGAATATGTGCCGATTATCACGGACGGGGGGATGAATACGGGCGGGGACATCTGCAAGGCCTTTGCCTGCGGGGCGGATGCGGTAATGGTCGGTTCGGCCTTTGCCCGCGCGCAGGAAGCGCCGGGCCGCGGTTACCATTGGGGCATGGCCACACCTCATCACAACCTGCCTCGCGGCACGCGGATACGCGTCGGCACCACAGGAAGCCTGGAGCAGATTCTTTTTGGTCCCGCAGATCTGGATGACGGCTCTCAGAACTTAGTGGGGGCTCTGCAAACGTGCATGGGCAGTATTGGCGCGCGCAATATCCAGGAAATGCAGATCACCGAAATCATTATTGCTCCGTCGATTCGTACTGAGGGAAAGATCTTCCAGCAAGCGCAGCGCGTTGGGATGGGGAAGTGAGGCACGAGACTGTCCTCATCCTGGATTTTGGTTCCCAATACAGTCAGCTCATTGCCCGTCGTGTTCGCGAGTCCAAGGTTTTTTGCCGCATTGTTCCCTATACAGTGAGTCCTGAAGAGATCCGGGAGATTGCGCCCAAGGGTGTGATTCTTTCCGGCGGTCCGGCCAGTGTGAATGAGCCGGATTCACCGCGCCTGGACCCCAAGGTTTTTGACGCGGGGGTTCCTATCCTCGGAATCTGCTACGGCATGCAATTGCTTGCCACGCTGACAGGCGGGTCTGTGCATGCATCCTCAGGCCGGGAATACGGGCGCACCGCGCTGCGGGTGTGCAACCATGAGGATCTCTTTGATGAGGTGGAGGCAGAGAGTGTTTGCTGGATGAGTCATGCGGATATTGTGGACTCCTTGCCTCCGGCATTCGATGTTTTGGCCACAACCTCTCAGATTCCGCTTGCTGCTGTGGCCGACCGTAAGCGCCGCTTCTACGGCGTCCAGTTCCATCCGGAGGTTGTGCACACATCCCAAGGCGCGCAAATTCTCCGGAACTTCCTCTATAAGATATGCGGCTGCAAGGCGGATTGGACCGCAGATTCGGTAATCGAGGAATCTGTGTCCCGGATTCGAGAGCAGGTGGCCGCCGACCACGTGGTCCTGGGCCTGAGCGGCGGGGTGGATTCCTCTGTGGCCGCGGCCCTCATTGCAAAGGCCATCGGGCGCCGCCTGACCTGTATCTTTGTGGACAACGGGTTGCTTCGCAAGAACGAGAGGAAAACAGTTGAGGCGGCAATCGGAGAGCATTATGACGTGGATCTCCGTGTGGTCGATGCGCGCAAACGATTCATCGATGCGTTGCGCGGCGTTGAGGATCCCGAAAAGAAGCGCAAGATTATCGGCCATCAGTTTATCGAGGTTTTTGAGGCTGAAGCGGCCCAAATAAAGAACGCCAAGTTTTTGGCCCAGGGCACGCTTTACCCGGACGTCATTGAATCCGTTTCTCCAAAGGGGGCGCCCTCGGCCGTGATCAAGAGCCACCACAATGTGGGGGGCTTGCCCGAGCACATGAAACTCGAACTTTTAGAACCCTTGCGCGATCTTTTCAAAGATGAGGTGAGGGTGATCGGAACCGCTTTGGGTTTACCCGATTCCCTGGTATGGCGCCATCCATTTCCCGGCCCGGGCTTAGCCGTGCGTATCTTGGGCGAGGTGACTGAAGAGCGATTGAAAGTCCTGCGGGAGGCCGATGTCCGTGTCCTGGAAGTGCTGCGCACGAGCGGGCATGAGCGGTCTGTGTGGCAGGCCTTTGCTGTGCTGCTGCCTGTGCGCAGCGTCGGAGTGATGGGCGACGCGCGGACCTATGAGAATGTGGTGGCCATCCGGGCGGTGACGAGCCAAGACGGCATGACTGCCGACTGGGCACAACTCCCGCATGACGTGCTCAATCAAATGTCCTCGCGCATTATCAACGAAGTGCCCGGTGTGAACCGGGTTGTCTACGATATCAGCTCCAAGCCACCCGCTACGATTGAGTGGGAATAACTGATCCAGGAGCTGATTGTTTTGGTGCGCAACCTGGTCTTGCGCTGGGAATGCCCCATTTACTCCGGACCGCCTCACGTAGGCTTTTCATCCTTTTGAGAAATGCGGGGGGCTACACGAAATCGCAGGGCGTGTGCTCCGAAGTAATCTAAGGCTGTTGCGATTTCGAGTTCCTCCGTAAATGGCCATTCCCGTCTTATACGAGCTGCGCATGGGGAACGATCAGCCCCCGGCAAGCTCAGTTAGTGAATCCGATGCCTACACAATTTGTCCATCTGCATGTCCACACCCATTACAGTCTTCTGGCAAGCTCCTGCACCATTCCCGCCTTGGTCCAGCGCGCCGTGGAATTCGAAATGCCTGCCCTGGCTGTGACGGATTACGGAAATCTCTTCGGGGCTATCGAATTTTTGATTGAGTGCCGGAATGCCGGGATCAAACCCATTGTGGGTTTGGATGCCTATGTGGCGCCCAAGGACCGGACGGAGCGCGCCACGCACGGGCTGCGCGAAGCCTCTCACCGGCTGGTGCTTTTGGCGGCAAACGAGGCCGGCTATCGCAATCTGCTCAAGCTCGCGAGTGCGGGTTACCTGGAAGGTTTTTACTACAAACCGCGCATCGACAAGGAACTCCTGCGCCGCCATGCCGAGGGCCTGATCGGGCTTTCCGGAGGCATGCGGGGAGAGGTCTCGCATTTCCTTTTGGAACAGCAGGAGGCCAAGGCGCGGGAAGCTGCTCAAACCTACCTGGAGATATTGGGGCCTGAAAATTTTTATTTAGAACTCGAGGATCACGGACGTCCGGAACAAAAGGAGCTCAACCAGCACCTAGTGGCGCTTTCCAAACAGACAGGGGTGCCTTTGGTGGCCACAAATAATGTGCACTATCTGGAGCAGGACCATGCCGAGGCCCAGAATGTGCTGGTGTGCATCCACAACCAGTGGACCCTGGACGATCCTCGCCGCATGAAGAACCCTTCCGATCAGCTCTACTTCAAATCAGCGGAACAGATGTGCCGACTTTTTTCCGAGCTCCCCGGGGCCACGGCCAATACCGTAAGGATCGCCGAGCGCTGTAATCTGGACCTGGATTTCACCCAGCGGCATATGCCGGAATTCGAACCGCCCCAGGGCTACACACACGAAGCCTACCTGGCGCATCTCTGTGAAGAAGGTTTGAAATCCCGCTATCCCAACCCCGGCGAAGAGGTCCGGCGCCGGCTCAAGCATGAACTCAATATTATCCAGAGCACGGGCTATGTGAGCTATTTCCTTATTGTTTGGGACTTCATCCGCGCTGCAAGAGAAAAGGGGATTCCTGTGGGACCGGGCCGGGGTTCGGCGGCAGGGAGCATCATTGCCTATTTGCTGGGGATCACCAATATTGACCCGCTGCGTTACGGCTTGCTATTTGAACGCTTTCTGAATCCTGAGCGTGTGTCCATGCCGGATATTGATATTGATTTTTGTTATGAGCGGCGCGGCGAGGTCATCGAGTATGTGATCCAGAAGTACGGCGATCAGAATGTGGCGCAGATCATTACCTTTGGAACCATGATGGCTAAAGCGGTTGTCCGGGACGTGGCGCGTGTAATGGCCGTGCCCTATGCGGAAGCGGACCGGATTGCCAAACTCATTCCCAATGAACTCAAGATGACTTTGGAGCGCGCCTTGGAGCTGGAGCCTGAACTCAAACAGCTCCAAGAGTCGAATGAGCAGGTGCGCAAGCTCCTGGAAATTTCCATGGTCCTGGAGGGCCTGAACCGGCACGCATCCACGCATGCCGCGGGCGTGGTGGTCAGCCGGGAACCCATTACCGAAAACGCGCCTCTGTACAAGACCGGGGACGGCCAGGTTTCTACCGGGTATTCCATGAATTACCTGGAAAAGATCGGGCTCCTCAAAATGGACTTTTTGGGGCTCAAGACGCTGACGGTGATCGACCAGGCCTGCAAGATCATCAAGCGCACCCGCGATGTGGATGTGGATATTCGTTCGATTAGCCTGGAGGACGCCCCGACTTTTGAACTTTTGTGCCGGGCTGAGACAGAGGGCGTGTTCCAGTTGGAAAGCTCGGGCATGCGGGATTTGCTAAAGAAACTTCAGCCTGCCAGCTTTGAGGATGTGATTGCGCTCTTGGCCCTTTACCGCCCCGGCCCGATCGGCAGCGGCATGCTGGACGATTTTGTGAATCGCAAACACAGCCGCTCCAGAATCACTTACGACCATCCGCTCTTGGAGCCCGTGCTCAAAGAAACTTACGGCACGATTTTGTACCAGGAGCAGGTCATGCGGATTGCAAGCGACCTCGCGGGATTTACCCTGGCCCAAGCGGATTTGTTGCGGCGCGCCATGGGGAAGAAAAATCCTGCGGTAATGGAGAAAATGTCCAAGACCTTTGTGGAAGGCGCCCTGAAACGGGGTCTGAACAGGGGCTTGGCCGAAAAAATATTTGGGCTCATCGAATATTTTTCAGGGTATGGATTCAACAAGAGCCATAGCGCCGCCTATGCCCTGATTTCGTATCAGACCGCCTACCTGAAAGCTAATTTTCCGGTGGAATTCCGGGCGGCTTTGCTCACAAGTGAGCGCGACAACACGGATAAGGTGGTTCAGTACATTAGCGAGACCCGGCGTTCGGGCATCGAGGTGCTCCCGCCGGATGTCAATGAGAGCCGGGCTAATTTTACTGTTTCTTCCCCTAATGCGATTCGTTTTGGTCTGGCGGCCATCAAGAATGTGGGGGAGGGTGCCATTGAGTCCATTGTGGAGGCCCGGGACCGCACGGGCCGTTTTGAGTCGCTCGAGCAGTTTTGTGAGTCCGTGGACACGCGTCTGGTCAACCGGAAGATTTTGGAAAGCTTGATTCGCTGCGGGGCCATGGACACCCTGGGGTCCAGCCGCGCCGTGCTCATGGCCAAGGCGGAGGCGGCCATGGAGTCGGCTGCCGTTTTGCAGCGGGATCGCCAAAAGGGGCAAATGTCTTTTTTTGACGGAGCCGCAGCCCAGGGCGTCGGGTTTGACGCGTCCGCCCAGACCGCGCAGACAGCGGAAATCGAAGAGTGGCCTGAATCTGTGCGCCTGGCCGCTGAAAAGGAACTCCTGGGCTTTTATGTGAGCGGTCATCCTTTGAGCCAATACCGGGCCTGGCTGGAGATTCACGCCACTTGCCCGCTCAAACAGCTGGATGAGGCTTCTGAGGAGGAGGAGGTCAAGGTCGGGGCTTTGATCGCCCGCTCCCGGCTCACGACCACCAAACGGACCGGAGAGCGCATGGCCATCCTCTGGGTGGAAGATCTGGAGGGGGAGTGCGAGGTCCTGGTATTTCCTGAGACCTATAAGAAATGCTCGGAATACCTCGGGAACGCGGATCCTCTTTGGATCCGGGGCCGTCTGTCCAAACGGGAGGAGAGTCCCAAGATCCTGGCCAGTCAGATAATATCCTTACCTATTGCAATTAAATCACTTCAGAGTATAATGTCCATTGACCTGGTCGGGAGGGCTGTGGACGAGCCCCAGCTCGAGGCCCTGAAAGGCCTCCTGGGCCGGCACCCCGGTCAGGTGCCTGTCAGTCTTGAGATGGTCAACGGGGCCGGGCAGCAGGTCCGGATCATGGTCGGCAAGGATTTACATGTGACTCCGTCTCCTGCTTTGACCCGCGGGATTGAGGGTATTTTGGGTCCCGGAGTAGTACATACAAGATAAGGAAATATTTGAAAAATTAGTCTTGACGGGCATTTAGGGTTGATGCTAATTTATTCGGCGAAGGAGGGAAGCGCGGATGACGAAGAAAGACATCGTGATGAAAATCGCGCAGGAGTCGAACATCAAGCAGGTCGACGTCAAACGCGTGGTTCAACGCACCCTGGATTGTATTGTTGAGAGCCTCGCTGTGGGGGAGAAGGTGGAGCTCCGGAATTTCGGCGTTTTCAAGGTGAAGTCCCGCCGGGGGCGCACCGGCCGGAATCCCAGAACCGGACATGCTGTGCCTGTGCCTCCCAAGAAGGTCGCGGTGTTCAAGCCTGGTTTGATTATGAAGCAGAAGATCGGATAAGTATTAGACTTATCTGATTTCTTGACAGTGACTGTCTGAGCCGGCTGGTCCGAGGCCAAGTTTGAGCCTGACAGTCGGAGGTTCGGAGAAATGCCTGAAGGCACTGTAAAGTGGTTTTCGAGCCAAAAGGGGTATGGCTTCATCGAGCAGGAAGGCGGCGAAGATGTTTTCGTCCATTTTTCTGCGGTTGAGATGGAGGGATACAAGACCCTGCAAGAGGGTCAAAAGGTCGTATTCGAGCTGGTACAAGGCGAAAAGGGCCCCCAGGCAGCGCATGTCAAACTCGCTTAATGCGTGATTGACCACACATACCTAGAGATTTTTTGAGCATGACAGGGCGCAAGTTCCATTGCGCCCTGTTTGTCATTGACCCCCTATTGCTGCAATGCTAAATTGATATTTCCCAAGGAGTTGCCGGTGCAAATCAAAGCGCTGCGAGGGACCCGAGACATTTTGCCGGAAGAGTGCTTGCGCTGGCAATGGTTGGAGGGCGCTGCTCGAGCTATTTTCCGCACTTATGCTTATGACGAAATCCGTATGCCTCTCTTGGAGGATCTCGCAGTGTTTACCCGCGCAGTGGGGGAGACCACGGAGATCGTGCAAAAGCAGATGTACACCTTTAGAGACCGCGGAGACCGGGACGTTTGTCTGAGGCCGGAGGCCACGGCCTCTGTGGTGCGGGCCTATCTGGAAAACGGACTGACGGCCGCAGGGCGCCAAAAGCTCTACTATTTAGGTCCCATGTTTCGGGCCGAGCGTCCCCAGGCCGGGCGCCAACGCCAGTTTCACCAGGTCGGGGTTGAAAACATCGGTCCCTCTTCCCCTTATGTGGACGCAGAAGTGATTCTGCTGGCCTGCCGGTTTTTGGAAGCCTTGGGGATTCAGGGATACCGTGTCCTGCTCAGCACCCTGGGAGAAGCCGGGGAGCGCTCCCATGTGGCGGCCCGGCTTCGGGAGCACTTGGAGCCCGGGCTGGATCGCTTGAGTGAGACCACGCGCGCGACGGCCGAGCAGAATATTTTTCGTTTGTTGGATTCCAAGGACCCGGATGCGCGGGAGTTGACACGTTCCTGCCCGGGAGTTATAGAGTTTCTCTCAGAGCAGAGCCGGACCCGTTTTGAAAGCGTGCGGAAGATTTTAGACCAGAATGGGGTGCGCTATGAAGTGGATCCGTATCTGGTGAGGGGGCTGGACTATTATTCCCATACGGTCTTTGAAATCACGCACAGTGCTTTGGGGGCTCAGGATGCTTTGGGGGCCGGGGGGCGTTATGATGGATTGATTGCCCAACTGGGCGGACCTGAAACAGAGGCCGTCGGTTTTGCCATGGGTGTGGAACGTCTTTTTCTGGCGGCCGAAGCGGAAACAAGTTTGACGGATGCAGGCCGTTTCCTGGTCTTTGTGGTAGCCGCGGATGAAAGCGCTGTGCCCAAGGCCTTTGAGTGGGTGCAGGCCTTGAGGTCGGACGGGATTCCTGCGGATTGGGACTGTACGGGGAAGAATCTCAAGGCCCAGATGAAGCAGGCCAATCGCCGGAACGCATCCTGGGTCTTGATTCTCGGGGAACGAGAGCTTTCAGGAAACTCTCTCACAGTGAAGGATATGGCGACCGGGGAACAGGAATCCATGGACGCGGACCGGATTTTGGGTTGGGCCAAGGCTCAGTTTGCTGATGAGTGAGCTGAGGGTGTCATCGCAAGCGGAGCGCGGCGAAGAGTAAATCATCGTCATTGCGATCCGCCACGATTCATGGCGGAGAAGCAATCTTTGTTTCACAAAGATCCCCATGCCCCTTGCTGGGCCCGGGATGGCGGACGAAGGTTAGGAGAATATAAGTGGAAAAGCGGACACATACCTGCGGAGGGCTGCGGCCTGGGCAGGTCGGAGAGAAAGTGACCTTGCTGGGTTGGGTGGCTGCCCGCCGGGATCACGGTAAACTCATTTTTATTGATATTCGCGATAGGGAGGGTATCACCCAGGTGGTTTTTGTGCCCTCGGTCTCTCCGGATGCGCACAAGGTGGCGGAAACTTTGCGGAGTGAGTGGTGCGTTCAGGTAAAGGGCGAAGTCGTGAAGCGACCCAAGAAGACCGAGAATCCTGATATTCCGACAGGCCTTGTAGAAGTTTGCGCCGAGGATCTTCTGGTGCTTTCCGAATCCGAGACAGTTCCGTTTGAGGTCGAGGACGCCGAGACAGCCAATGAAGACGTGCGTTTGGCTTATCGCTATTTGGATTTGCGGCGTCCCAGCATGTACCGGCGCCTTAAGATGCGGCATGATGTTATTGCCGTTATCCGCAAGGTCCTGGACGAAGCGCAGTTTTTGGAGGTCGAGACTCCGATCCTCACGCGCTCTACGCCTGAAGGCGCCCGTGACTATCTGGTTCCAAGCCGTTTGAATGAGGGCCAATTCTACGCCTTGCCTCAATCCCCGCAGCTTTTTAAGCAACTGTTGATGGTCGGCGGCGTGGAAAAGTATTTTCAGATTGCGCGTTGTTTCCGGGATGAGGATCTGCGTTCCGACCGCCAGCCTGAGTTTACGCAGCTCGATCTGGAGATGTCCTTTGTCACCGAGGAAGACATTTTTGCTCTAATGGAGAATCTCTTCTATCAGATTTTCAAGCAGGTCTTGGACGTGGAGCTCACTCTGCCCTTTCCGCGTATTCCTCACTCTGAAGCCATGGCCCGATACGGTACCGACAAACCGGATTTGAGGAAGGGGGAGGCCGGAAGGGAGTTTGCATTTTGTTGGGTCACGGAGTTTCCTCTTTTTGGCAAAGACGAGGAAAGCGGGCGCTTGATGGCGGAACATCACCCCTTCACCTCTCCCTTTGAGGAGGACATCCCCAAAATGGAGACCCATCCTTTGGAGGTGCGCTCCCGTGCCTATGATTTAGTGCTCAATGGCGTGGAGGTGGGCTCAGGCAGCATCAGAATTCACCGCCGTGATTTGCAGGAGAAGGTTTTTGCCGCAATCGGTATTAACGGTGAGGAGGCCCAGCGCCGGTTTGGTTTTCTTTTGAACGCTTTCCGGTACGGGCCGCCCCCGCACGGAGGGATTGCTCCGGGTATTGACCGCCTCGTGGCAATCATGGCCGGCGTGGATTCGATACGGGAAGTGATTGCTTTCCCCAAGACGCAGAAAGCTGCGTGTCCTTTGACGAATGCGCCTTCGACAGTGGATGATAAACAGTTGCGCGATTTGGGTATTACAGTGAATCAATTGAGTCCTTCACAAGAGGGAGGGTGAGATGAAAGTCAGCCAACGTTTGATTCTATTGCTCCTCGCAGTTGCCGCTACGGCGGGTTGTTGGAGCATGAGTGCGCGCAGGGAGGAAATGCCCCGAGTGGATCAGGAGGTGCGGGGAAATCAAGGGTATATTGCCGGACAGGCGCCTGCAGCCGAGCGCAATGGGGATACGACCCGCACTCTTTTGCGCTTCGATTTCGAAAAGCTGTAGTCTCTATCCTATGGAACGATCCTTTACGCTTAGGGACGATCGCCAGGCCTTGTTGCTGTTCGGTAATCAGGATGAACACCTGAAGTTGATCGAGTCCGAATTTGGTGTGAGTACGGTGGCGCGCGGGCATCTCCTGATCCTCAAAGGCGAGGATGAGCCGGTTGAGCGTGCCGCGCGTTTTGTTGAGGATCTCCTGGAGATTCTCGACCACGACGGTGATTTGCGCCGCGAACAGGTAGTCAACGGTTTGCGTCTTGTCACCCAGGATAGCCAAGCGGATTGGGCCAAACTCAGCCTGGACCGCATTGAGGTTTCTTCCAAGAAACGCTTCATCAGCCCGCGCACCCCCCGCCAACGTGAATATGTTGAGGCCATCCGGAACCAGCACATCACTTTCGGTATCGGACCGGCCGGGACGGGCAAGACCTACCTAGCCATGGCCATGGCCGTGGCTGCTCTCAAGAAACAACAAGTGGAGCGGATTATTTTGACCCGGCCTGCGGTTGAGGCGGGAGAGCGGCTTGGTTATTTGCCGGGCGATTTGGCGGAAAAGATTTCTCCTTATCTGCGTCCGCTCTATGACGCGCTTTTCGACATGATGGATACGGATTTGGTCCATCGTAATATTGAAAAGGGTGTGATTGAAGTGGCCCCCTTGGCATTCATGCGCGGAAGGACGCTCAACGATTCCTTTGTGATTTTGGACGAGGCGCAGAATAGCACACCCGAACAAATGAAGATGTTTCTTACCCGGCTGGGATTCGAATCAAAGGCTGTAGTGACCGGAGACCTGACGCAGAGCGATTTGCCCAATCACCAGGATTCCGGGTTGGAGCAGGTCCGTTCCTTTCTGGACCACATTCCGGGAATCGAATTCACCTACTTTACCGGGAGAGATGTCGTCCGGCACGAGCTGGTTCAACGCATCATCGAGGCCTATGAAAAATTCGAGGCAGGGGCACAGGGGGCGTAGCAGTGTTCACGAAAAAAGGCAATTTGGTCAAGCTGCGCCGCCGTGTGCTTCTCGGACTCATGGCCCTTGGGGTGGGGCTTAGCGCTGTACTCGTTCTCTCCTTGGGTGAGGCGTCTTTGCGCGGTTCTCTTCAAGAAGGTGATATTGCTCTCCGCAGTATTTACGCCCCATTCAATTTTTCTTATGCCTCCGAAAAGATTGACGCTGCAGCCACCGACCGTTTGCGCGCGCGCGCGGCCAACGGAATTCTGCCTGTCTATGAGATGAACCTGAAGCAGGCCAATTTGGAGATGGAGAAACTCCAGGCCTTCCTGGAGGTCATTGTGGGTGTGCAAAAGGGTGAGAAGTCTAAGGAGGAGGCGGTCCTAGTGGCGCAGGATCTGTTCGGCGAAGAACTTCGTGCAGAGATGCTGGACAAGCTCCTGGATTCCAATCCCGAGAGGATTGAAAAGCTCGCCCGCATTCTGGATTCCACGGTTTTCTCCCTCAATCTCTCCGGGCTCATGGCGCTCTCCGAACGGGATCGGCTTCTCGAAAACCGAGTGTCCCAAATCATGATTCGGGATGACGAAGAACTGGTGGAGCAGGCAAAGGATGTCTCGCTCTTGCTCTCACCCGAGGAAGTTCTGGCCCGCATCCCCGCCTTTTTATTGGATGAGTTTCCGGAGGACCGGCGATTCCGGGAGACTGCGGTGATTCTTGCAAATAGGCTGGTCGTTCAGACCCTGGTGCCGCGCGAGGATATCACCGGGGAACGTAAACAGGCGGCCATGGATGCTGTGGAGCCCGTGTATCAGCGCGTGGAGGTGCGGCGCGGTCAACTGGTCGTAAGCCGGGGGCGCAGGATTGCGCGCGACCATATTATGCAGTTGGATGAGATCGCCAGGTTGCAAGTCCGTTCCAATCGAGCGCTGCACGCCACAGGCATGATTATCCTGGTTTCCCTTTTTGTTATCCTCTTTTTCCTGTGTGTGGATTTGATCCGCCGTACCAAACGGGAAACCCCCATCAAATACTATTCTTTGCTGGGTACCATCATTCTGCTTTCGGTCGTTCTCTATAAAGGGATTGTGCTCTCACCTTTGCCTAGCTATTGCATGCCCGTGGCCCTTGCCTCGATCCTTGTAGTGTTACTGGTAAATACAGAGGTCGCCATTGTGGTAACAGTCATATTGAGTCTTCTTGCCGGATTGATATCGGGTATGAATCTAAACGTGGCATTGGTCACCTTCCTGGGGGGCGTGTTTGCCGCTTATTTTGCAAGAAACGCCAGGCGCAGAGCCCAGATTCTACAGGCAGGTTTTGCCGCAGCAGTAGTGCAGTTTTTGTGTATTGTTGCCATTGGCTTAATCAACGAACTCAGCGTAAGTGTTTTTGTGCAAGAGGGATTCTGGGGTTTCGGCAACGGGATGGTCTCCGCTATTTTGGTAACCGGTCTCTTGCCTCTCTTTGAATGGGGTTTCAAAATTATTACCAATATCAGTTTGATCGAATGGTCGGATCTGAATCATCCTCTCATGAAGGAAATGGCGGTCAAGGCGCCGGGTACCTATCACCACAGCATGACGGTGGGGAACCTCTGTGAGGCCGCGACTGAGGCCATCGGCGGCAATGCTCTGCTGGCGCGTGTCGGAGCCTATTTTCACGACATCGGGAAGATTGACAAGGCCGAGTACTTTACGGAAAACCAAGTCAACCTTGAAGACAAGGAAATCCACGAGAAGCTCACTCCGGCGATGAGCCGGTTGATTATTATCAATCACGTCAAAAACGGACTGGAGTGCGCGCGCAAACACAATCTGCCCCAAGCCATTGCCGACTTTATTCCGGGGCACCATGGCACAAGTCTGGTCTTCTATTTCTATGTGCGCGCGCTGGAAAAGACACCCCAGGATGAAGAACTGGAGGAAGAAAGCTTTCGCTATCCGGGGCCTAAGCCCCAGACCCGCGAGACAGCGGTGAGTCTTTTGGCGGATTCCGTAGAGGCGGCCTGCCGTTCTATGGAAAATCCGACTCCGGAAAGAATTAAGGAATTGGTGCGGAAGATTATTAACAATAAGTTTATCGATGGCCAGCTCGATGAATGTGAGCTCACACTGAGGGACTTGGAAAGAATCGCGGATGCATTCCTCAGGATTTTGGTCGGAATGCACCACTCCAGAGTGAAGTACCCTCCGGATGACCGCGGGCGTCCTGTCGAGGGATCCAAGGAAGGACCCAATGCCGAAGGCCAAAGTCCGGTTCTACCTAAGAAACAAGCGAAGAAAAATCCGTCTTAAGAAAACGGATATCAGGCGTTTGTTGTGTGCGGCGCTTTCAGAGGATTCGTCAGCCAAGGAATGGGTGGTATCCGTAGTCATCGGAACAGATGCTTTTTTGAAGCGTCTCAACCGGGAATACAAGGGCAAGGATGTCGCGACGGATGTCTTGTCGTTTTTGACGGAGGATCCGGCGAATCTGAACGCGCGTTGTGTGGATGTGGCAGTCTCGGCAGACCGTGCAATCGAGAGCGCGCCGCAATACGGGAACAGTGCGGACCGGGAATTGGCCCTCTACATTTTGCATGGAGTTCTCCACGCCATGGGCTACGAAGACTCCTCTCCTGCATTGAAAGAGAAAATGTTCAAGCGTCAGGATGAGTTGATGAGACGCTACTGGGATGAAAGGAAATAATGGATAGTTCAATGATTAAGAAATTTCAGAGAGGTTTTTTTACCGGGTTGTTGGTTATCCTGCCGGTTTTTCTCACTTTCCTGATTTTCAAGTTTGTGGTCGTGCAACTGAACGGGCTTCTGCTCGAGCCCTTTGTCAGTATTTTGGGCGAGTACCGGGTCAGAATTCCCGAGTTCATCATTGTGTTTCTCAAGGCCATCATCTTTGTTCTGGTAATGGCCGGTGTTTGTCTCTTGGGCTTGGCCACGGAGCTGTTGGTTCTCAAACGCATATTGAGATTTTTTGAAGACCTTTTTGCGCGGGTGCCGTTGGTTGGCCGGATCTACACCAGTATCAAAAAGATCAGTGAAGCCTTCTTGGGCCAGGCCCAAGGCAGGATTTTTCGCAAAGCCATATTGGTGGAGTATCCGAGAAAAGGGATCTATTCAATTGGTTTTGTGACGGGCGAACCAATGGGAGAATTGCAGGAAAAGACACCGCAGGATATGATCAGCATCTTTTTGCCCACGACGCCCAACCCGACAAGCGGATTCTTTTTATTGATAAAAAGAGACGAAGTGATCGATGTGGAGATGACAGTTGAAGAGGCTTTGCGCGTGGTGATTTCCGCCGGAGCAGTCAGTGCGGGGCCTTTGCGGCTCTAGGGAGAGTGGATGGCCATTGAAAAGGCGACGGGCATTGTGCTCAGACGGAGGGATTTTCGCGATACCTCCTTTGTGGTCTCCGTGTTTTCCCGGGAATTCGGCAAGTTTCACGGCCTCTTAAAAGGGGCTCGAAGTGAAAAGTCCCGCTTTGGCAGCATTGTTGAACCGGTTACTCTGAATGACTTTGTTTTTTATCACGGCCAGCGCACAGACCTGCATCTGGTTTCGCAGTGTGATTTGGTCAAGCCTTATTTGGAGTTGCGCAAGGATCTGATTCGTTTGGGCTATGCGAATTATGTCGTTGCGCTGCTGGAACAGATGATGGAGCTGATGGATCCTCATCCGGAGGCCTTTGACCTGGCCGAGAGGACATTGGATTGGTTACAGTGGGCTCCAAATCCGGTTAGCTGCCGCCTGAGTTTTGAGATCCGCTTGCTGACACAACTGGGGAGCTTTCCCGATCTTTCCCGTTGCTCGGGCTGTTCAAAAAGTCTGGCAGAGCCCGGGGAGTACTTTGGTTACAAATTGGGGGGTTTTTTGTGTGAGTCTTGCCGGAACCGCGATCCAACAGTGGATCGCGTGTCCAAGGCTGCTTCCGCCACGCTGAGGCAGCTGGCGGAAGCGGACTTCAGTTTTCTTCCGCGCCTCTCTATGAGTCCCGAAATGGCTTCGGATTTGGAGAATTTGATGGAGCGCCATTTGGTTTACCATCTTGGGAGCCTTCCCAAACCGGCGCGTTTTTTGCAGGCAATGAAACAGAGGAAGAAGATTCATGGCAACACAGCAAAAGCAGCTTGTTGACTTTCAAACGCTGATCGAGCGTCTGGCGGCGTTTTGGAAGAAGCAGGGATGCGCAATTTTGCAACCCTATGACGTGGAGATGGGGGCGGGGACTTTTCACCCCGGGACTTTCCTGGCGAGTCTCGGGCCCAAACCATGGCGTGCCGCCTATGTGCAGCCTTCGCGCAGGCCTGCGGACGGGCGTTATGGTGAGAATCCTCTGCGCACCCAGCACTACTACCAATACCAGGTAGTTCTGAAGCCCGCGCCGGACAATGTGGTGGACCTCTATCTCCAGAGCTTGAAAGCCGTGGGCGTGAAGCTCGAGAATCATGACCAGCGCTTTGTCCAAGATGACTGGGAGTCGCCGACTCTGGGTGCCTCGGGATTGGGTTGGGAGGTCTGGTTGGATAGTCTGGAAATCACGCAGTTTACCTACTTCCAGCAGATGGCGGGGATGGAGCTCAATCCGATCACTGCTGAGATCACCTACGGCTTGGAACGTATTGCCATGTTCTTGCAAAACCGTTATGACCTCTTTGATCTGGCTTGGGGCAAGGATCTGGGGTGGACCCGCGAGCTCAGCTACGGTGAACTGGCCCGGAACCGGGAGCGCGAATCCTGCCAGTACAATTTTGAGGAAGCGGATGTGCAGGTTTATCAGCGTTGGTTTAGAGAGGCCGAGCAGCTGGGGCAGTCCATGGCCGCTAAAGGTCTTTTAAGTCCTGCTTATGAGTGCATGCTCAAGATGTCGCACTATTTCAATATTTTGGATGCGCGCGGGGCTGTGAGTGCCATGGAGCGGGCCGCGTATATTGGGAGGGTGCGCGAGATGGCTAAGCATTGCGCGAATCTCTACCTCGGAATTGGCGAAGATCCGGCGGAGGACCCGGGCGATGAGTAATACGACAAAGACTTTGCTTCTGGAGATCGGTTGTGAAGAGATCCCGGCAGACTATATGCCGGACGCCTTGGCGCAGATTCGAAACCTGGCCCAACAATATTTAGAGGAAGAGCTGCTCGAGTACGGAGACATTCAGGTGCTGGGTACTCCGCGCCGCCTTGTCTTGCATGTGCGCGGGCTGGCTGTTCGCCAGAAGGACCGTGCGATGCGCAGGGAAGGGCCTCCCAAGGAAAGGGCCTATGATGCCGAAGGCAAGCTGACACGGGCGGGCCAGGGCTTTTGCGAGGGCCTGGGTATCAAGGCGGATTGCCTGAGCTTGGAAGAGGTCAAAGGAAAGGCAAAAGTGGTGGCCCATTGGACCCGGAAAGGGGCCTCTGCCGCCACAGTGTTGAAGGTCCTGTTGCCGCGGCTCATCTCTGAGCTGAAATTTCCGAAGATGATGCGTTGGGATGATACGGGTGTGCGTTTTGCGCGCCCGGTTCGCTGGATTCTGGCGCTTTTGGGTGAGACACCGCTGGTCTTCACATGGGGAAGAGTTAAGGCAGGCGCCCGTTCGCTGTCGCCTCGATACTCCGGTTCCAAACCCTTTGGCGTCAAATCTCCTGCTGACTATTTCCGGCAAGTCAAACAAAAGGGGATTCTCCTCGACCCTGAGGAACGCAGGCAAAAAATTGCCCGGCAATTGGACGTGGCTGCTAAGAAGGCCGGAGGCATTTTGCACAAGGATGAAGGGCTCTTGCAGGAGATCAGTTTTCTGGTTGAAGATCCATCGGTGTTAACCGGGGGTTTTGATCCGGATTATGCAGAGCGGCTTCCTTTGGATGTTTTGTCTGCTGCAATGGCCAAAGGACAGCGGCTCTTTGGAATCCTCCATGCTTCGAAATCCAGGAGGTTGAAGCCGCTTCCCAAGTTTATCGGCGTATTGAACGGGCCGCGCCCGGCAGAGGCGCGGCAGGCAATCCGGCGCAATTGCGAGAATATTCTCAATGCCAAATTGGCGGATGCGCGTTTTTTCTTTTTGGAAGACACGAAGCGCGGGATGGATTTTTTTGCCTCACTTTTGCCAGGAATCGTTTTTCTGCGCGGAGCCGGAACCATGGCTGAGAAGACCGGCCGCATCCGGAATCTGGCCCGGTATCTGCACCAGCAGGTGGACTCCATCGAGTACACCGAAGAGGAACTCGAGCAGGCTGTTTCCTGGTGCAAAGCGGATCTGGCCTCGCAGATGGTCAAGGAGTTTCCCGCATTGCAGGGTGTGATCGGAGGGGTCTACGCCGGCGAACAGGGGGCCTCGCCCAAGGTTTGCGTGGCGATCGGGGAGCACTACTTCCCGCGTTCAGCTGAGGACCGCCTGCCGCAGACTGTGTTTGGGTCCATCCTCTCTGTGGCGGACAAATTGGACTCCGTGGCCCAGTGCTTCCGCGTCGGACTTAAACCCACAAGCAGCGGGGATCCTTACGGAATACGGCGTAATGTGCAGGGCGCCCTTCAGATTGTGCTGGAACGGGGTTGGAATCTCCGGCTTAGTGAGCTCTTGCAGATTGCCGCAGGGGACGGAGACCCTGCGGCTTTGGAGCGCACTGCGGAATATTGTATGGCCCGGTTGCAGGTTTTGCTGAAGCTGCGGTATCCTGATGCCTGGGTTGATGCTGTTTTTCCGCTGTGCGGCGACCGCCCTCAGGAGCTTGTTCAAAGACTGGATCAGCTCCAGGAAATTCCTTCCAAATATTTCCGCGATGCAGCCAAGATTGTGGAGCGGGCCCATCGTATTGTTCGAGCCGGGGGAGAAGTGGAGTCGGAGGTTCAGCCTCAGTTATTCGAACACCAATTGGAACATCAGGTTTGGGACGTATGTCTGCAGCAGGAGGGGGTGGTTGAGAATTTAACGCGGAATCAGCAGTATGGTGAGGCCACGCGGCAATACGCAGAGGCCTTTTCGGATCTATTACACGAATTTTTTGACCAGGTCATGGTCAATGTGGAACAAGCAGAAGTCAGGGCGAACCGATTGTCCCTGATGAAACGGGTGTACGACATCTTTGCCTCGCGCATTGCGGATTTGAGCGTCGTGCACGTTGAATAGGAACAGGAGCAACTATGTCTGAAAAATATGTTTATTATTTTGGTGATGGAAAAGCCGACGGCGACGGTTCTATGAAGAACCTGCTCGGGGGCAAGGGCGCCAATCTGGCAGAAATGACCCGGCTCAATATTCCGGTTCCTCCGGGGTTTACTATTTCTACCGAAGCCTGTTTGGTTTTCCAAAACACGAAAGATTATCCCGAGGGAATGATCGACCAGGTCCGCGAGGCCATTGCCCGTTTGGAGAAGGCCTTGGACAAGGGTTTTGGGGATAAGGATAATCCGTTGCTCGTGTCCGTGCGGTCGGGCGCGCGTGTTTCCATGCCCGGGATGATGGATACGGTTCTCAACCTCGGTCTGAACGACACAACGGTTCAAGGGTTGGCTGCCAAGTCCAACAACGAGCGTTTTGCCTATGATTCGTACAGGCGGTTTTTGCAAATGTTCGGCGATGTGGTTTTGAATGTGGAGCACCGGCTTTTTGAGAACAAGTTGGACGATGCCAAGAAGGCCAAAGGTGTGGAAGTGGACACCGGCTTGGATGCAGCAGACCTGAAGAAGCTGGTGGAGGTTTACAAGGGGGTCATTAAGCAAGCGACAGGGCAGGACTTTCCTTCGGATCCTTTTGAGCAACTCAAGTACGCGATCAACGCGGTCTTCGGTTCCTGGGACAATGATCGAGCCTATACCTACCGGAACCTGAACCGCATTCCCCATGACTGGGGAACAGCAGTCAATGTGCAGAGTATGGTTTTTGGCAACTTGGGCGAGACCTCAGGCACAGGCGTGGCCTTTACCCGCGATCCGGGCACAGGGGAGAAGCGCTTCTACGGTGAGTTCTTGATGAACGCGCAGGGCGAGGACGTGGTGGCCGGCACCCGCACACCGCGCCCGATTGAGGAGCTCCAAAAACTCATGCCCGATGCTTACAAGCAGCTGGTCGAGGTGTATCAGAATCTGGAGAATCACTATCGTGATATGCAGGACTTGGAATTTACGATCGAGGACAAGGTGCTCTTCCTGCTCCAGACGCGTTCGGGCAAACGGACTATCCAGTCTGCGGTTCGAATTGCCGTCGAGATGCAGAAGGAAGGACTGATTGACGAGCGTACGGCCGTATCCCGGATCAATGCCGATGCCTTTGACCAGCTCTTGCACCCGACCATCGATCCCACAAGCGAGAAGCAGGTGATTGCCAAAGGCCTGCCCGCGTCTCCGGGCGCGGTCGCCGGCACGGCGGTTTTTACCAGTGCGGACGCGATTGAGGAAGCGAAGAACGGCAAGAAGGTGATTCTCGTGCGGCTGGAGACCTCTCCGGAAGACGTGGGGGGTATGTCCGCTTCACAGGGGATTCTTACCTCGCGCGGCGGTATGACCAGCCACGCCGCTGTTGTGGGGCGCGGAATGGGCAAGTGTTGTGTGGTGGGTTGCCAGGGAATTACCGTGAATGAGGAAAAGGGCTATTTCAAAGCCGGCGATATTACTGTTAAGAGGGGGGATGTAATCACACTGGACGGGAATAGCGGGGAAGTCATTCTCGGTGAGGCCCAATTCCAGTCCACGGGACTTTCCGACGATTACCATACGCTCATGGCGTGGGCCGATGAGTCGCGTACCCTGGGCGTGCGCGCCAATGCCGACACCCCGCACGATGCGCGGGTGGCCCGTGAGTTCGGCGCCGCAGGCATCGGGCTTTGCCGCACTGAACATATGTTCTTTGGCGAGGATCGGCTGCCTTGGGTCCAGAAGATGATCCTTTCCAAGGATACCTCCCAACGTGAGGAAGGTTTGGCGACTTTGTTGCCCATGCAAAAGGGCGACTTCTACGGGATTCTGGAGGCAATGAACGGGCTGCCCGTGACCATTCGCCTTTTGGATCCGCCTTTGCATGAGTTCCTCCCGCGCACCGATGAAGAAATAAAGCGCCTGTCCAAAACCATTGGTTTTCCGGTCAAGCAGATTGAAGAGACCGTGGTTTCCTTGGAGGAGAGCAATCCGATGCTGGGGCACCGCGGCTGCCGCTTGGGCATTACTTTCCCGGAGATTTACCGCATGCAGGCGCGCGCTATCTTCGAGGCCACGGCTCAACTGGTTAAGGAAGGCAAGCAGCCCATGCCCGAGGTCATGATTCCGCTGGTTGGAACTGTGCGGGAGTTTACAGATCTCAAAGCGATTGTTGTGGGTGAGGCCGATGCTGTGATCGCCGAGACTGGTACCGAGTTCCAATACTTGGTTGGGACCATGATCGAGATTCCGCGCGCGGCCATTACCGCGGATGAGATCGCAAAGGAAGCGCAGTTCTTTAGCTTTGGGACCAATGACCTGACTCAGATGACCTTTGGGTACTCTCGTGACGATGTGGGCAAGTTCCTTCCCGCATATGTCGAGAAGGGGATTCTGAAGGATGATCCGTTTATGCGTTTGGACCAGATCGGGGTCGGATCCCTTGTGAAGATGGCGGTTGAAAAGGGGCGTCAGGGGCGTCCGGAGATCAAGCTGGGTATCTGTGGCGAGCATGGCGGAGATCCTTCTTCTGTGGAGTTTTGCCACGGTGTGGGGCTCAACTACGTGAGCTGTTCGCCCTTCCGTGTGCCTACAGCTCGCTTGGCAGCAGCCCAGGCAGCGATCAAAGATCCGTCCTTGCAAACGCAAACGGCAGGTAAGTAAACTGAAATTGTTCAGGGACGGTTCTTACAGCCCGCGGAGTCCGGCAGAATTAAGAACCGTCCCTGGCCTCTGAGCTTTCGGCGACGGATAATGGAAGTTCAACGGTTGAAGTTCCACAAACGGCTTATATGGATCCAATCAAGCTCTACCTAAAAGACATCCGCAAGATTCCTCTTCTCACTCCGGAAGAGGAGTTTGAGCTGGCTCAGCGGGCCCGGGCCGGCGACCCCGAGGCCCGCGAGGCCATGATTCGTTCAAACCTCCGCCTGGTCATCAACATTGCAAAAAAATACAACCATCTGGGGCTGCCCATGATGGATTTGATCGAAGAGGGAAATCTCGGTTTGATCAAAGCAGTGTCCAAGTTCAATCCGAACCGCGGATACCGCTTTAGCACTTATGCGGCATGGTGGATCAAGCAGTATGTAACCCGTGCTTTGGCCAATCAGGGCAAGTTGGTTCGCATTCCTGTTTATATGACAGAATTGATTGCGCGCTGGAAACGGGTGACCGAAAGACTGACGCATGAGCTGGGATGCAAGCCCAAGCCCAAGGAAATTGCCAAGGAAATGGACCTGCCTCTGAAGAAAGTGCGGGAAATTTCCACGCTCGTTTCCAAAGTCTCCTCCTTGGACGCACCGATTGGCGATGACGGCGATGCGGAATTCATCGACCTTTTGGAGGACGTGAACCAGGTCCCTGTATCCGACGAGATTTCCCAGGTTCTCCAGCACGAGCTGGTTTTTAAGGTCATGACGCGGCTCGGGGACCGGGAGCGCCAAGTCCTCTACATGCGCTACGGGCTCAATGACGGCACACCCCGTACTTTGAAGGAGATTGCCGGTGAAATGGGTATTACGCGGGAACGTGTCCGGCAGATCGAAAATTCGGCGCTCAAGAAGCTCAGAGGCTTTTTGAGAGAAGTTGAAGAACAGGCGGAGAAAGCGCTCAATGGAGATGACGGTGAACAAGACTCTCGTTGAGAATCTCAAGGGAGCTATCCGGGATGTGCCTGATTTCCCCTCTGAGGGGATCATTTTTAAGGACATTACGACCCTGCTCAAGCAAGGCGAACGATTTAAGGAAGTGATCGATTTGTTTGCAGCCCGCTACGGGCCCGGGGGACCGGTGCCCGGTGTTGAGGCCATTGTGGCAATCGAAGCCCGGGGATTCATTTTGGGGGGGGCGTTGGCCGTTGCCTTGGGTGTGGGCTTTGTTCCTGTGCGCAAGCAGGGGAAGCTGCCGGCGCAGGCCACCCGCATGACCTATGAGCTGGAATACGGCCGGGACACCATTGAGATGCATCAGGATGCTCTATCCGCCGGGCAGAAGGTGGTGCTCCTGGATGATGTGATCGCGACCGGGGGAACAGCCGAAGCCACGGTGAGGCTTATTCAGGGAGTGGGGGCCGAGGTGCTGGAGACGGCCTTTTTGATTGAGCTGGGATTTTTGCCCGGCCGCTCCAAGTTGGAGGCTTTGGGCCAGTCGGTCTTCTCCATATTGAAGTACGATTAAGGCCCCTGTAGCTCAGGGGATAGAGCATTGGTTTCCTAAACCATGAGCGGAGGTTCGAGTCCTCCCAGGGGCAGTTATTTCTCGGCAAGGGGCTTGACTTAGGGGGTGAAGGGGCGTATTTTGCAGCCAGTCTCAGGCAGGATCTGGACCTCGAAGAGGGGTGGCTCAGGCTACCCGGGGAAAAGGGCCCGGAGGGGGAGTTTTAATAAGGTGGCAAGCGGCTTACCCAAAAAAATACTCCACTTAAGTTCAATCATTGTATGTGTTTATGTCAAGATGGAAAATTTACCATCTTGACAATAATAAGTTTTATGTGGTAATATTCTGCTTTGTGCCTCAAAACATAGCCCTCAGAGACGGCTTTAATCGGGCAAAGGAAGGGGGGATGAAAACTTTAGGCCACGGGTCGTCACAAATCTTGAGGGATAACTTAGAAAACAATCCCCGGACGCGCGGAGCGGCCGGGATTCTGAAATTGCTGGTGTTTGAGGAGGATTCATAATGAATAAGTTAATCGGGGGTAGTTTAATTGCTCTGCTGGCTTCCCTGACGATCGCCGCGGCTCCGGCTGCTGCGAGTGTTCAGAATGTGAAGATCAGTGGTGACATAGACGCCAAAGCGATCTATCAGACAAACTACGATCTGAAGAGAAACGATCAGACGATCGGTACCGCAAATGCTCTTACCCGCTATGCGGATACGGAAGGTTACTTCCTATCCACGGTTCGGGTGCGTGTGGATGCCGACTTGACTGATAACGTCTCCACTACTGTCCGCTTGCTGAATCAGCGCAGGTGGGGTGCGGATGGCGCGAGCACGGGCGATATCGATCTCAACTTGGCGAACTTGACCTTAAATGAGGTCATGTATTCGCCGTTGAGCTTGATCATCGGTCGTCAGGACCTCAACTATGGCCGCGGCTTTATTATCGGCGCAGGTATTCTGGCGGATCCGAATGCTGTCTTCACTCAGGCTACTGTCACAGGCCTTCCGGCTGCGACTCAGGATAGCGGTGCCACGTATACGGTCCTCAACGGCCGCGAATACAGCGCATACAACTCGTTTGATGCGATTCGCGCGGTGTTGGATCTGGATCCGGTAACCATCGACGGCTTCATCGCCCAGGTAGTTGAGTCCGGCCAGGCCCGTAACGACAACATGATCTGGGGTGTGGAAGGTTCTTATCGTCTCGAAGACAATATGGACACTTCGGTGGACCTTTACTACTTCGGGAAGAACGATGAGGCTTTCGCCGCTACCGATGCGCTGCGTTTTGGTGTCAACGGCGCAGGCAGCTACGGTCTGAACAACAACAATAATACCGGAGTCATTTCCGTGTACGAAGCCAACCAAGTCCATACGATCGGTGGTTTGGTGCAGAGCGAAGTGGTCGAAGGTATGATGTTGACGGGTGAACTGGCTTATCAGTTCGGTGAATTGCAGGATGGTACCATTAACGGTACACAGACTGCTCTTGCCGCGGACAGAGACCGTTCGGCTTGGGCCTTCAATCTTGAAGGCGCAATGAACTTCAACGAGCTCATGAATGAGGATGTGTCCTGGAACCCGACCGGTGGTATGGGCTTCTTGTATCTTTCCGGTGAAGAGGCCGGCAACAGCGGTGATTACGGTGCCTGGGACAATATGTATCGCGGACACTTTTTCTCCGGTATTCGCGACTTCTTGGCTGGTACGCAGGGCGATGGCCTCTACTCTACGGGCGACCCGTATGACAGCGCCGGCAACACCAACACCATGGCTCTGTATTTCGACGCGGGCGCCGAGTTGATGGATGACCTGCACCTGAGTGGCCGTTACCTTCACTTCTGGTTTGACGAGAAGCCTCTTGCTGGTCGTGATGACGGCGCCGGCGACGAGATCGACCTGAAGCTGGTTTACGACTACACCGAGGATGTGCAGTTCGGTTTGAGCGCGCTGTGGTTCATCCCGGGTAACTACTATGAAGGCGAAAACGACAACACCCCCATCAATGCGGGTAATGCAACCGGCAATGGTGTGGGCAACAAGTCGGAAGATGTTGCTTTTGGTTTGACCGGTTCTGTTACAGTTAACTTCTAAGAGCCGATTGTCTGCAGTTCAAATCCCCCTGGGCCGAAAGGCCCGGGGGGATTTTTTTGTGTTATGCTGTCTGCAAAAGGAGGTGTTATGGACAAGCAAGAGCACATACCTGAAGAACAAGTTGCGTCCGTAACGGTTAAGGAAGAACCGGGCATTAACCGCGCATTCGCCGCCCTGGGCTATTTATCCATCCTTTGTTTGGTGCCGCTCTTCCTGAAGCGGGATTCGGAATTTGCACAGTTCCACGGCCGCCAAGGATTGGCGATCTTCATCCTGGAGTTGGCTTGCGCCCTCCTGGCGTGGATACCCATTGTCGGATGGGTGCTTGCCGTGATTCTCAAGATCGTTTTTCCGCTTGTCTCGCTGGGGGGCGTGATCAGCGCGGCCACCGGCAAGCGGTGGCGGATTCCTTTGATCGGGGATATGGCCGGGGCCTTGACGATATAGGGATTTGGGTAGAGGTGTCCGGCGCCGGTCGCCCTGCCCCGCCAGCCTTTTCTCCGCATGCTATACTTGGTATTGTTGCGCAATAGGGGGAGTTGAACGGGAGGGCGTGTATGCGACCCACGCCGTTCTACTACACTTTGAGCCAGCGGGAACGGGAGTCCTCAGAAGGCTATATGCTCACCTGCCTGATGCGGGTCCGCTCTGAAATCGCGGAATTGGCGACTAGCTCGGACGAGGATGTGAATGTCTACTTGGCCCATCTGCTGGTGGCTGTCATCCAGCCTCAATACCATGAGCAGTACGCCCGCTACGGGGCTGTTCGTGAAATCGACCTCCTTGATCTGCTGGAGGAGCCCGCGGATAAAGCGCTCAAATACCGCGTCTATCGGGTTAATGCGGATCACCGGCTTTTGTGGTTGGGGGTCTTCGACAACTTGCTCCGCGACAGGGAACCCGAGGGTGTGGACCTGCGCCGCCGGCACTGCACCGAAGGCTATGGCAGCGCGTATTACCATTACGCTGCCGAGTACGACCGCATGATCCACCGGGCCCGGACTCCTATTGCCGAAGTTCTGGATAAGCTTTCCGGCTCCTTCCAGCTCTATGAGGCTGTCCTTACCCGCGTGCGCCAGGACTATTTTGACCTGCTCCGGCGCGTCTCCGAACCCAGCCTGATTCGCTTCGTGGGCGGGCTTTCGGAAACTCCACCCGAGTCTGGTAGAATAGGTGATTAATTAACAGGGGGCATATCTCCTGCGGAGATGTGTCCCTTTGGGTTTTGAGAAATGTCCCTGGCCTCCGACCAATGACTCGATATACGCTCTTAGTCGATGCTTACAACGTTATCATGCGAATCCCCGAATGGGCGGGGCTCTCTTTGGAGCAGTCGCGGTATAAGCTTGCCTCCGAGGTAAGCCGCATCCGTTTTCCGCGCGGCTTGCGCAGGCGTATCCTCGTATTCGACGGTGCCCGGGATGCCCGTCCTTCGCGATGTGAACACCACTGCAACGTGGAGATGCGCTATGCCCGGCCG
>JAFGIU010000062.1 GCA_016929445.1 Candidatus Omnitrophota bacterium | reverse complement strand
TTGGTCACGGGTTCCGGAACTCCCCAAGCTGCTCAGTAACACCTGATCCACAAAGTCCCGCAGCACCGGGTGATTCCGGGGCGTCACGATGACGCGTTTCTCTCGCGCCCGGGCCAAAAGTTCCCAGCCCGTATCCGTGAGCATCCAGTAGTCTCGGCCGTCCTGAACCACCAGCAATCGGTTTCGAGGTTCATCCCTTTGGTAGAACACCACCGCCGGCAATCTCCCAATTTCCCCTTGAACCCGGCTCACTAATTCAGTGAGGAGAGAATCGCCCTCAGTTCCCGCTCGTGTGGTATCCAGTTGAACGATGAGTTGGTTCCAGTAGGAGCGGCCTTGCTTGTTGATTTCTTCCGAGTCTCCCAGGGCAATCATCCGGGCCAACTCGCGATCGGAAGGATGGGGCAGGTTGAGGGCAAGGACCCCGGCATAAATCTCAGTGTGGTCTGAGCGAACAAAAACACGTTCTCCGGTCTCCAGGTCAGTCAACTGGTACTGCGCGGTCTCTTCATCAAAGTCCAGAGTCACCCCGAGATCATCGTCGGCAAATAGCCCCAACATCGATTCCGGACTGGAGGGAAGAATACCTTGGCCCGCTGCCCTCAAGGCCAGGGATAACAGCGCAGTCGCGATTCGAAGCCGGCTCTCTTCCCCGCCTTCTGCCGCTTCCTCGACTAATGCCCCCAGACGCCCGGCTACTGGAGCAAGGGGTTCCCCGAGAGAGGCCACAAAGCGGACTGCTCCGTCAATTTCTGCTTGCACCGCCGGATCCGAGTAAGCGTTAGACAGCCCGGAAGCGGTCAGATGAATCAGCCTGTAAGCGTTTTCAAACGGAAAGCTTGCCGCCAAGCCGTTAAGCTGCGAAGCAGAGAGGCGCTCTCCTTGAAGCATCTGCAAATACCGTTCTTCGTTTGCTGTTTGCGTGACGCGCGGTGCGATAACCACATAGGAGTAGCCTGCGTCTTTGAGACGTTGGGTCAGGCCTTCGGTATGAAAACCGCCGGTGATTAGCGCAGCAGAAGAAGCCTCGTTTTCCTCCAGGCGCTCGAGGGCGTTCTCAAACAGGGCCTGATCACGGGCCAGGACGGTCTCGTAAAATTTCTCCTGAATTTTGAGATAGGCTTGAATTCGGATGACTCCAACCGGCAGGGATTCCGGAAAAGGGATGTTCCGGCTCGCACAGAGCTGGTGCAGCTCTGCGCAGAGAATGCGCGGATCATAATCTTGTTTTGACTCCGTGTAGTGATGCCACTCCTGGGATCCAAAATGGAGTTCAAACAGTTTGCGGAGTTGGGCGCTGCGTGCGTGAATGTTTAATGTTTGACGTTGGGCATCGTTTTCGCAAAGCGCCTCGGCAGAATCCTGAGCAAGCTGATCCAGATGGGCGCCCAGATCACTTAGCTGCAGGCCCTCCAACAATTCCAGCGACTGCGTGTAGGCCTTGAGCTGGGCCAGGTCCTGGGCAGCCAGTTTCAGTCCGGACGCGACCGCTACTTGGCCTCCCTCCAGAAGTTCTTTGTAGAATTCTATGCCGGCCATGCCGCGTTCTTTCATCTGCTTCATGCGCAACAGGAGGCTTGTCAGCGCACCCTGATCCTGGCGGGCGCTGTAATGCTTGACCAAGGCCTGGGTGAGACGCTCAACCGATCCTTGAAAGGCCTCTGCGTCCATACTCTGCTGAAGTTGCGAGGCAGTGACAAAGTCATCTACGGCTTGAGCAGCCCCGGACTCCAAATTGAGCCGGCGGCTTAGCTCTCTGAGATATCCCGCGTACGTCTCCAGGTTGTTTGGGCCTTGATCAAAGCTCCGGCGCTGGGCCAGCAGCTCCAACAACAGCTCAGGAAAGCCCGCTTGCATCAGCGCCTCGATCGTGTTCTCCATTTGGCCCACAAAATCCAAGGCCTCATCCCGGATCTGTAAATTAGCCAGGTAATAGAGGCCATTCACGTAATAGAGGGGCGGCTCCTCTATACCCCAGATATCCAGCGGCAATTGCTGCACAATAGCCGCGTATTCCTCGCCTGTGAGTTCGCCATTGTCCATAAACAAATCAGCGGCTGTCCGGCGCACTCCGGGTTCCGGGAATTCCGAAAGGATGGAAGGATCGACGCGCTCGGAAGCGCCTTCCGCGGTGACAAGGCTGAGACCGTACTGTTGGTGGAGATGTTCGAGGATAGCCGCGGAGTTGCGCTGCGCCTCAGGGTGGGCGTGCACATCTTGGATGTGGAAAAACATCTTGTCGCTTCCCGCGGCCTCGTAGACCTCCACCACCCGGCCCAGTTTAGCCGGCACCCAGACCCCGGTGTCAGGCACTGGTGCCAGGCACCGGTGCCAGGCACCAGTGCCTGACACCGGGCGTGAGGATCTCGTGTGCACTCCCCTGGAGTACACTTCGGGTGTGGAAAATCCACCTGCAAAAACGGTAGTGAATAAAAACACCTCCAAGGCGAGCAGAGTTGCTCCCTTACGAAGGTGCTTCGAGATTCGGGGCATGGGTTGGGCTACCTCAGATAGGAGATTTCTCTTCTATTTCTAAAGAGTATAAATAGTATAGCACCTATTTAGGGGAAGGCAAGGGGCGATAGCTGGTGCCAGGCACCCCTAAGTTGCTTATATGTCCTGTTTTCTGAGAATCAGATCCAGGAAGATTCCAGCCAAGAGAGCCCAGGGCAGTCCCTGGGTAAGCACCGCCACCCCCACCACGGTCAGGGCAACTGCCCGTTCGGAGCCGGTCTGGAGGTTTTTCCAGAAGGAGAGCATGGCGAGCCCGGCAAAGAGCAGCAAGGCCCCCAGAACAGGCATAGGCAGCAGACTCAGAACTGCCAGGCTGCGTTCCCGCCCCAGTCCCAAAGAAAAAAAGAGAAACAGGAATCCCATAAAGACCGGAGCCGCTGCCGTGCGCGCCCCAAACACATAATGCGACATCACGCCTGAGGCCCCGTGCGATACCGGCACTCCCCCTCCCAAACCAATCACGGTATTAAAGCACCCAATGCTTGTGGCAAAGGAGCGCGGACTCACCCGCTCTGCCGCAAGCCCGTGCACCCGGTGCGCCGCATCAGAGGAAGCATAGACCGTATTCGCCAAACTGAGCAAAATTTGCGGAAAGACCATGATCCAACCCACATGCACCAAAGTCGCCCAGCTAAAACTCTGCCACCACTGCAACACTACACCAGGGTCCGCACTGATCCGTGTCGTGGATAAAAAGAACCCGGCCGCTAGCCCGGCTGCGAGCACAGCAATGGCTGCAGGCACATGTTTATTATGCTGCAAAGCCCACAACCAGAGAATGGCCAAGACCCCAACCAAGAGATGCATGTTCGTGGAATGAAATACGGGGTAGAGATTCCACCCGCCAAAATGCGGCAGGCCCAGACGATACGCAGTCACAGGCGGAACCAGAATGAGAATCGCATGAAAGCTAAGCAACAGCCCCACGGTCATCTGAATACCCACCACCAACGGACGTGTCATGATCCTGGCCAGTTTTTCGATCATGCCTGTGGCCACCAGGGCCAGCAGAATCAACCCATGCATAAAGGCGGCCAGGGAAATCATGGCAGGCGTGGCCTGCGTAGCAATAGCCACAATGCAAATCACCTTTAAGGGCTGGACCGGAATAGGAAGGCGGTAATAAATCCCAGTAGCCAAATACGCCAAGCCAAACAAGAAAAAGACACGCGTCACATCCACGTGATTAAGGGCAACCAAGGCAAGTACAAGCGGCAGAAGGGCCCCCAGGTCGGCCAAGGCCCCGGAAATCTCCATTCGCGTCAGACGCAACGGTGTCAGGTGGGAAGCTTGTTTGGGCAGGACCAGGAAGAATTCGCGTTTCTTCAAAGGGGACGGACCTCATGGAACTCGTTGCAATCAAAGGGGCTAGCGAGACCTGTCCCTGACGGTTTCTCCGATACCGGCCGGGCTTTCACACACCACCACCCCGGCCGCGCGCAGGGCGTCGATTTTGTCGGCGGCGGTTCCCTTGCCCCCGGAAATCACGGCGCCTGCGTGCCCCATGCGCTTTTCCTTGGGCGCGGTCTGGCCTGCAATAAAACCCACCACGGGCTTGGACATGTGGTCACGCACAAAGGCCGCGGCTTCCTCTTCCATGCTGCCTCCGATCTCGCCGATCATCACCACCACATCCGTTTCGTCGTCCCGCTCAAATAGGGCTAGCACATCGACAAAATTGCTCCCCACAATCGGATCCCCGCCAATTCCCACGCAAGTGGATTGGCCGATATCCCGGGTCGAAAGTTGCCAGACCGCTTCGTAGGTAAGCGTGCCGCTTCGCGAAATCACACCTACGCGTCCGGGCTTGTGGATATAGCCCGGCATAATTCCGATCTTGCACTGCCCCGGAGTGATTACCCCCGGGCAATTGGGCCCCACCATGCGCGTTCGGCTCGCGCGAAGGCGCTGCTTCACCCGCGCCATATCCAGGGCCGGGATTCCCTCCGTAATAGTCACCACTAAGGGCAGGTCCGCGTCCACAGCTTCCAAAATCGCATCCGCAGCCCACAGAGCCGGCACATAAATGACGGAAGCATTGGCCCCTGTCTGATCCACTGCTTCGCTCACCGTATTAAAAACCGGCACCCCCTCAATCACGGCCCCGCCCTTGCCCGGAACCACGCCTCCCACAAGCTGCGTGCCGTACTCCAGCATTTTCCGTGTGTGGAACCGTCCCGCGCCCCCGCTAATGCCCTGGACGATTAACCGTGTTTCGCTATTAACTAAAATGCTCATTGTGAATTCCCAGGGTTTGTTATTTTGGGGATAACTTCATTTACCGGATGCATCCACTGCCAGCTTTGCCGCCTCATTTAAATCAGAGGCCGGGATAATGGAAAGCCGGGATTCCGCCAGCAAGCGCCGGCCTTCCTCTACATTGGTCCCTTCGAGCCGCACCACCAAAGGCACCTTGGGTTTGACACGCTCCGTGGCCTGCAAAATTCCTTGGGCAATCAGATCGCACTTTACAATGCCGCCAAAAATATTGACTAAGATGGCCTTCACATTCTTGTCTTTGAGAATAATGCGGAAGGCCTCGGTCACCTGTTCAGGCGTGGCGCCCCCGCCCACATCCAGGAAATTGGCAGGCCACCCTCCGTGAAGCTTGATCAAGTCCATGGTGGCCATGGCAAGTCCTGCGCCATTGACCATACACCCCACAGATCCGTCCAGCCCAACATAGCTCAGTCCTGCCTTATGTGCTTGAGCCTCGGCAGGAAGCTCCTGATAAAGGTCCCGCAGCTTCGCCAGCTTGGGGTGCCGGCCCAAGGCACTTTCGTCAAAGTTGATCTTTCCGTCCAAGGCCAACAGCTTTCCGTCCTGTGTCACAGCCCACGGATTGACTTCTAGGAGACTGGCATCACATTCAAGGAATATGCGGGCCAACCCCTGCAAAATACCCACGGCCTCTTGCAGGCGGTCACCTAATCCAAGCTGAAACACCAAACGGCGCGCCCGAAAAGCTTCCAGCCCCCGGTTCACATCGACCGGTTCCTTATAGATCCTCTCCGGTGTCCTGGCAGCCACTTCTTCAATTTCCATTCCGCCCTCGGTGCTCGCTATCATCACCGGACATCCTTGCGCGCGATCCAAAGTGATACCCACATACAACTCGCGTTCGATATCACTCCCTTTTTGAATCAAGACCTGACGGACGGGCCGGCCCTCAGCGCCGGTCTGAGGAGTGACCAGGCGCGTGCCAAGAAGCCTAGCCGCTGCCGACTGAGCCTCTTCAGCGCTATGCACCATCTTGATCCCGCCTGCTTTACCGCGGCCTCCGGCATGCACCTGCGCCTTTACCAAACAAAGGCCCCGGCCCAAGCTCCGGTAAGCCTTGCCCGCTGCCTCGGGGGCGCGCGCCACCATACCCAAAGGCACCGGCACGCCAAACTCGGAAAATATTTTCTTGGCTTGAAATTCATGGATATTCACTTCAAAACTCCTTCAGATCCTTCGCACAGACACCATTCTCTCTGGGTATATTTTCCCCGCAGCAAGCTCTCGGCCCTCTGCAATTCCACGGCACGAAACTCCCCCAAACTCATTCGCACTTTAAACGCATCTGCGACAGAACCGGCAAGGACGCGCGGCAACGCTTTGAATTCCTCTTCACTCAGATCCGGACCGCGCTGCACTCGCGGCGCAGCATCGTCGATCTTCCTGGATAACAGCTCCTGCACCGGAATCCTCGCCGGCCACAATTGCAAGGTCCCCTGGTGCAAGAGAACTCCCCCGCCGCGCCGCTGGGCGCCGCCGAGCACCTTTCCGAATTCAGCTACTAAATCATGGCGCGACCAACTCGTAAAGCAAGGCTCCGGCCCCCCCTTGGCGCGCCGGGCGGTTTCGGGCTCAAAAATGCGCGTCTCCAAACCAAAATTCCGCAGCCCCGCGGCCAGGGCCTGATGCAAAAACCGGTAGGAAGCCAGGATGCCCTTGGGCAGGGCGTTCCCCTCCACGGGCAAGACCAGGGAAAAGGTCAGATCGCGCTCGTGCAGCACCTCGCCCCCGCCCGTGGGCCGGCGCAAGGCACTCACTCCGTACTGCCTGCAGGCTTCCTCGTTAACGTCCTCCAATTTTTGCAAACGGCCCAAAGTGAGTGTGCTGGAGCTCCACTGATAGAAACGCAACACAGGCCCGGCAGGCTCTTCCTTATACGACAGCCACAACGCCTCATCCAGGGCCATGTTCTCCTGTCCGCTTCGCGCTGAATCCAAGATGAGTCGCCACATCAGCAGGCATAGGCTCCGCTGGCAATCCCGGAACGCCAGGACAGCTCAGGCTTTCGCGCGGCCGTCACTTCGTCCATGCGCCCAATCGGGGTAGAATGAGGGGCCTCGTGAAGCAGCTCCGGCTGCGTCCGGGCCTCTTTCAGTATTTGTTTTAGGGCCAAGGCAAACGCATCCAAAGTCTGTTTGGATTCGGTCTCGGTGGGTTCCAACATAAAGGCCTCGGGCACAATTAAGGGAAAATAAATTGTGGGCGCGTGAAAGCCATAGTCCAAGAGCCGCTTGGCCACATCCAGGGCATTGATCCCCAAATCTTTGAGCGCAGAAAGGGAGACCACAAACTCATGCATACAAGCGCCGCTGCCCGCGGCCTGAAGTCCGAGTCTTTCCAAGAGGGTCTTCAGATAATTGGCATTGAGAATAGCATTTTCGGAAACCGCACGCAGGCCCTCGCCGCCCAAGGCCCTGATATAGGCATAGGCCCGCACCAAAACACCGGCATTCCCGTAAAAGGAACGCACACGGCCGATACTTTCGGGCTGTGACCCATTCCATTCAAATCCGGAATTGCGCTTTTCCAAACGCGGCACAGGCAGAAAGGGCTCCAAAGCCTTGGTCACCCCCACCGGCCCTGCCCCGGGCCCGCCGCCGCCATGCGGTGTGGAAAAGGTCTTATGCAGATTGACATGCACAATATCAAAACCCATGTCTCCGGGCCGGGTCAGACCCAAAAGCGCATTCAAGTTAGCCCCGTCCAAATAGAGCAACGCACCCACGCTGTGCACAAGTTCTGCAATCTGCAGAATGTTCTTTTCAAAAAGCCCGAGTGTATTCGGATTAGTAAGCATAAAGACCGCCACATCCTCATCCAACGCGGCTTTCAACGCCTGAAGATCCACGCGCCCATCCGGCGCAGAGGGAATTTCCGTCACCTCATACCCGCAAATCGCGGCAGTGGCCGGATTGGTCCCGTGCGCCGAGTCCGGGACAATGACCCGTTTGCGCGGATTGCCGTTCTTGCTGTGATAGGCCCGCGCCATCAACACCCCGCTGAGCTCCCCGTGCGCGCCGGCCGCCGGCTGCAGACTAAAGGCCGCCATCCCGCAGATTTCGCACAGGGCCTGCTCGAGCTCGTGGAGCAACTGCAAGAGCCCTTGTGCGCTTTGCGCGGGCTGATACGGATGCAGGTTCGCGAAACCCGGCAAGGCAGCCACCCAATTGTTGACCTTGGGGTTGTACTTCATTGTGCAAGAACCCAGGGGATAGAATTGCGTATCAATACTGTAATTCAGCTGGGAGAGGGCCGTGAAATGCCGGACTACATCCAATTCAGAAAGTTCAGGCAGAGCCGCGGGCTCTTTGCGCAACAGACTCTGAGGCAAGTAATCCTGCGCCTTGAGTCGCGCTTTTTCATTGGGCAGTGTCACAGCCCGGCGCCCGGGCACACCCTTTTCAAAAATGAGTGAAGGTGTTTTTTGCAGCGCGCTCATGGTTTCCACCTCTTGAGGGCCGACAGGAGCCGTTCAATCTCCGCCTCGGTGCGCTTTTCTGTCACACAAAAAAGCATCGCATTCTCAAGCTGAGGATACCAAGCTCCTAAGGGCACGCCGCCCAGAATCCCCTCTTCCCACAAATAGCGGTCCAGATCCCGTGCGCCGCCCGGGCAGCGCACGGCAAATTCGTTAAAATACGGGGCTTCAAAACAGAGTTCAAACCCCTCGATCCCCGAGATGCGTCCCGCAGCACTGTGCGCTCCGGCTAAGTTGGCCAAAGCGGTCTGCCGCAGCCCCTCCTGACCCAAGAGGCTCAGGTGCACGGTTGCAGCCAGGGCACAGAGGGCCTGGTTCGTGCAAATATTCGAAGTCGCGCGCTGGCGGCGAATGTGTTGTTCCCGGCCCTGCAGAGTGAGCACATAACCCCAATGGCCTTGGCCGTCTTGGGCCCGGCCCGCCACACGGCCGGGCATGCGCCGGGCCAATTTCAATCCGCAGGCAAAATACCCCACATGCGGTCCGCCATAAGACATGGCATTGCCGAAGGGCTGGGCCTCTCCCGCGACAATATCGGCTCCGCACACACCCGGAGCCTCCAACACGCCTAAGGAGAGCAAATTGCTTGCCACAATAAGCAGCGCGCCTTTAGCGTGTGCAGCCTCAGCCAATTCCTTGAGTGATTCGACATTGCCGAAAAAATTCGGGCACTGCACGACCAAGGCCGCTGTCTGTTCGTCGAGCGCCTTTTCAAGTGCCTCCAGGTCCGCCACGCCCGCAGGCCCCTGTAACACTTGAGTCTGAACCTCCTGATAACGCAAATAAGTCTCCAAGACCTCCCGGTACTCCGGATGCACAGAGTCCGCAACCAAAATCCTGGACCGGTCACTCACCTTGAGAGCCAATAGAGCTGCCTCGGCAACAGCCGTGGCCCCGTCATACATCGAGGCATTGGCCGCCTCCATTCCCGTGAGCGCGCAAATGAAACTCTGGAATTCATAGATGGCTTGAAGTGTGCCCTGGCTGACTTCGGGCTGGTAAGGCGTGTAGGCAGTGGAGAACTCGCCGCGCATCACCAAATCCGCAACGGCTGCGGGAATAAAATGATCGTAGACCCCGGCCCCGCGAAAACACAGCAAGTCCTGTGTACTCTGGTTCTGCACAGCCAGCCCCACCATCAGGCTCTGCAGTTCCATCTCGGAAAGGCCGGAGGGCAAATTCCACTTCTTGAGACGCGCCTCTGCGGGAATATCCGCAACCAGCGCTTCGAAATCCTTTACGCCGATGGTCTGGAGCATGGCCTTGTGTTCATCAGCCGTGTGGGGTGCATAATTCACGAGTGAGCCGGCCCCTCGGTCAGGGCCTTGTACGCAACGGCATCCAACAAGTCCTCGTATTGAGCGCGATCGCTGGGTTTCAAGGCAAAGAGCCACCCGTCCTCGTAGGGAGAAGTGTTGACCAAACCCGGTTCCGTGTCCAATGCATCGTTTACTCTTACGATCTTGCCGGCAACAGGCGTATAAATCGAAAAGGCGCTCTTCACGGATTCCACAATAGCAGCCTCCGCTCCCTGCGCGAGCTGCTTGTCCACCTTGGGCAGTTCCACAAAAACCACATCCGTAATCTGTTCCTGGGCATAGTCGGTGATGCCCACATAGGCCGCGTCTTCCCGGATCTCAATCCACTCATGCGTCTTGGTGTACCTTCTCTGCTCTGTATCCAACATTCCCTACCTCCTATAAAAGGGCAATTTTGTCACTTCAGCCGAAACCGCCCGGCCCCGAATCTCACAACTCAAAGCCGTTCCGGGCTTCGCCAAATCCACCTCCACATAACCCAGCCCGATTCCTCTTTCCAAAGAAGGAGAATGCGTGCCGCTGGTCACCTTCCCAACCTGCGCGCCTTCCTTCTTAATGGGGCAACCGCCCCGGGGAATTCCTCTTTCAGTGAGCGCGATGCCTGCGAGCCGCCGGCTCACTCCTTGCTTTACCTGCCGGGCAATGGCCTCCTTGCCCATGAAATCCGGCTTATCCAAAGAAACCGTCCACTTGAGGTTGGCCTCCACCGGCGTAGTGGTGGCATCCATATCCGAACCATAGAGCGGATAACCCATTTCCAAACGCAGGGTATCCCTTGCCCCCAGACCCGCGGGCTTGAGGCCCTCGGACCGGCCCACTTGCATCAGGCTCTCCCAAAGATCCGGCACCCCGGCTTTGGGGCCAAAGATCTCCACCCCGGGCTCACCGGTATAACCCGTGCGCGCGACCACCCACTCCTCCCCCTGCCAAGAAAGCGTGCGCACACCCCGCAATTCAATGCCCTGGTACACATCAGGCATCCATCGTTCAAGAATCTGCGGAGCGAGCGGGCCCTGCAAAGCCACACCGCCCATTTCCAAACTTAAATCAGAAATATCCGGTTTCCCCGGACCATGCCCCTGAATCCAGACCGCATCTTCTTCAAAATGCGAAGCATTCACAGCCAAAAGATACCTCTCCTCTTCCAGGCGATACACATAGAGATCGTCCAGAATCCCCCCGTCCTCACGGCACATCAGGCTGTAAGCGGACTGGCCGGCTCCGGTCACAGACAAATCCGCGGTCAACAGGAATTGCAGGCGCTCCAGAGCCTGTGGGCCGGAGACTTCTATCTGGCCCAGATGGGAGATATCAAAGAGTCCGGCCCGCTGACGCGTGGCCAGGTGCTCCTCAACAATCGTGGAAAAGGAAACAGGAAGCCTCCATCCCCCAAAATCCATGAGTTGGGCGCCCAGATTTTGGTGGATTTCGGCCAGGGGTGATTGGTGCATACGCGCATTTTACAGGGTGTTCCGGGCCGGAGCAAGGGCTTGTACCAGTTGCGGAACTAAAGCACAAAACTCACCAGAACGCCGGCCATAATCGCGAACACAACCCACGCAACCACATAGACCCAGGTGGCAACCCGGCCGATGAGCTTGGGTGCCATGAGGATAGTAGGAATGCAGGTCCCGACTGAGGCGAGCATGAACGTAAACGCCGGCCCCACCCCCACCCCCATATAAAGAAGCGCGCGCGTAAGAGGAACTTCTTCCCCTTCGCACACATAAAAGGGCATACCCACGCCCGCAGCCAAGGGATAAGTCCAAAATGCGGATTGGGTCAGACGGCTCAGCGCATCTTTGGGAACCAATGCAATAGCGGCTGCCGCAATCAAGAGACCCAATAAGAAATATCCTCCGAGACCGCGCGCGATGGCCATGGTGTTGCGCACAATCCCGTCCTCAGGCTTGAGTTCAAAACATGAACCATGGGAATGGCATCCGGCTTCCACCTGAGACGGACGGGCCACACCCGCGAATTTTCTCGTTTCCATCCAATTCAGGGTCCAACCCAAAGGCAAACACATCAGGAAAGGCAGAATCAAACGCGCCAATGCGAACTTCCACCCAAGCATTCCGTAGGTCAAACTCAGGGTCAACGGACTCAGGAGCGGGGCAATCATGATAAAGGCCGCCAAGGTCCCCACACCCACCCGCTGACTGCGCAGACCGCTGGCCAGCGGAATCGTCGCGGTCGCGCACCCGGGCAGAAGCGCGCCCAGCACCCCGGCGTTCACCACACCGGAGATGCTGCCGCCAAAAAAACGATTCGTCGTCTCAGGTCTTAAGAACCGCAGCAGTATGGCTCCGCCAAAAGTCCCCACCACAAAGAAGGGCAAGGTCTCCACCAGCAAATAAAGGAACTCCTCCCCAATGTGGAACAGGCTATACAAGACAGTCACCAGTCCCTCATGCGAATGATCCCCGCCGGAAAACATCACGACCAGGCCGAGCAAGGCAATTAATCCGCCCACAAGCCGGCGTTCGTATTTTTGCAACCAAGGTAATTGGATCTTCATCACACCCGCGTAGACCAGGCCCGTTACCAAAATCATACCGCCCACCGTAGCTAAGGCATTAACACCGGCCAAGAACACCAAGGGTCCCCAACCCATGGGGCTTGCAGCAAAAAATATGGGCAAGAGCGCCATGCACGGCGAAAGGGAAAGCATAAGGATCACGGAAATCACGGCCACATGGTCGGGCACGCCCCCGGTCTCCGCCAAATGGCGATGACCGAGGTGCCCGATATTGAAGGCCGTATAGGTAATGCCGAACAGCAGCAGAAGCAGCCCATAGGCCATCTCCGACCACTCATGAAAATGATGAAAGAGCCCGATCCCCACCCAAGCTGCCAAAAACCCGATAGCCGTCGTCACTGCCACATGCCCGATCGAGGCCAGGAGCGCCACACCGACTGTCTGGCGCAAGGACCATTGTTGCCCCCTGCCCATGAGCACAAAGGGCAACCAATGTGTGGGCAAAAGCGCGTGAACCAAGCCGATGGAAGCAACGGCTATGCTGTAGCTAAGCATCAGTTATCAGTCTCCTGGGCATCGGTCAGTTCAATACCCCGTTCTTTGGCCCACGCGCGCAGATCCGCCTCACCCTGAGGCGTCGTAATGGACACAACCTCATCCCCGGGTTGGAGAGGAGTATCCCCGCGCGGTACCACAATGCGTCCGTCATGATTCACTGAAGCCAAGGTGCACCCGCCTGGCAGACCCAAGTCTTTCACAAGCACATCGGCAACCGCCGAACGCCGAGGCACGGTGAATTCCAGGTAACGCATCTCCGGCCCATGGGCTTTGAGGCGCTCCACCCTGCCCAGGAGCTGGTCATGCTGCGTGGCCGTGCGGCTATAGGCACGCACAATATCCGCGCGGGTGAGCATGCCCACGATATGCTTGGGAGAAGTCCTTTCCACGACAGGCAGTTGGTTGATATCGCTGCGCCCCATGTACTTGAGGGCATCGTTCAGGGTCTCGTCCGAATAGCAGACCACGGTGTTCTTGTGCAGAATATCCTCGGCCAAAATCAAACCCGGATCCCCTTCAATGGCGGCAAACTGGGCCTCACGCAAGGTGACAATTCCGTTCAAATTTCCGTCGTCGTCCTCCACAGAAAAGGCTTCTCTCCCCTTTTCATCAAAGAGTCTCAGGAGATCGTGCACCTTCATACTGCGCGGCACAGTCGGGACATCGGTGGACATCGCCTCTTCAACCAAAATGGTGTCGGTCAAATTAAAGGAGCGCAGCGCATCGAGCTCGATTCCCCGGCTGTGCAAACGCGCGGTGTACACAGATTCCCGGCTCAAAAGCTGAGACACGGTGGTGGCAATCACGCTCGCCACCATCAAGGGCAAAATCATCTGATAGCCATCGGTCATCTCGAACACGATCAGGAGAGAGGTAATGGGCGCATGGGCAATGCCGGCAAAGCAGGCGGCCATCCCCACGAGCGCATAGGCCCCGGGTTCGCCCGTAATGTGCGGTGCCAAGGTATGAACCAGTGTGCCGAAGGCCCCGCCCGCCACAGCCCCGATGAAAAGGGCCGGCGCAAAAGCTCCGCCTGATGTGCCGGAGCCCAAAGAAACCGAGGTGGCAAAGATCTTGGCAAAAACAAGCAGGAGCAGGATTCCGCCCAGAATGCGGCCGTGCAACACATCCTCAATAACCGAGTACCCTGAACTCAGGACCTCGGGAAAGTACACGCCGATGCCCCCCACCAGCAAACCGCCCAAACCCAGCTTGGCCCAAACCGGAACCTTCCACTGTTCAAAGCGTTTTTCGGTAAAGACAACCGAGACCATAAAGAACCTTGCGAGCAAGGCAGTGATCAAGCCCAAAAGCGCATAGAAAAGAATCTCCAACGGGTGGACCATCAGGTAGTCAGGCAGAACCACGGTGTGTGAGGACCCCAGGAAAATTGTGGAGATAATGGAAGCCGCCACTGAGGCAATCACTACCCCGCCCAAGACCGGGGCGGCAAAATCGCGCAGAATAACTTCCACCGCAAACATGACTCCCGCAATCGGGGCATGAAAGGTGGCCGCAATCCCTCCGGCCGCGCCGCAGGCAATGAGGTTCTTCACCCGCGAAGGACCCAGGCGCAACCACCGCCCCAGATAGGATCCCAGGGCCGAACCGATTTGAATAATCGGGCCTTCACGGCCCACGGATGCGCCGGAACCGATCGCCAGGGCCGAGGCCACCAGTTTCGCTGCCGCCACACGATACGACATACGCCCCTGCTTCAAAACCACAGCGGCCATGACCTCCGGCACACCGTCGCCCTGCGCCTCCTTGCACCAAAACCGGAAGACAAGCGCCACCAGAATTCCGCCCAAAGCAGGCAAAATCATGACATTGAAGCCCCCCATAAACGAAAGCAAGGCAGCCCCTTTGCCAAAAAAGAGTTCGTGGACTTGGTCGATGAGCCATACGAAGACCACCGCGGCCAGGCCCGTGACCAAGCCCACCAGGGCAGACAAAATCACGGGCACAATGAACTGGCTCTTATGCAGATAACGCAGAATGTTGCGAAGTATTTCTGTGAATGTTCTCAACCGGAATCCCCTGATTTGGATACACATCCCCCGAGCCCTGGCTCCATGATCATTTTTAAGCTCGAACCCTGTTCACCACGGGTCAACTCAGTTCCGGAAGACTGCCGACAAATGCATCCTGACTGGATTGCACAGTCATAGCCACGGTCTCAAGAAGTTGCTTGCCCAATGTGTCCAATGCCGGCGTTGCCTGCAATTCGGCACGGAGCCGCAACAAATCGCGGAACCTGTCAATGTCATAGTGTTCCGGAAGCGTGTCGTATTTCATTTCCAAACGGTCCAGGTTTTCCAAAGTCTGCTCGAAAACACGTTCACCGGACCAGTCCACCTGCATAAAAACCGACTCCGCAGGACGGCTAAATCCAATGAGATAGAAGCCGCCGTCCGAAGCCGGCCCCACCACAGCATCATTCGTATCCA
>JAFGIU010000061.1 GCA_016929445.1 Candidatus Omnitrophota bacterium | reverse complement strand
TCTGTGCGCTGGAATTGCTGTTTGAAGTTGCAAGGGGCGGCCGCACTCGTGATTCTTGCACAGAATTACCGGGGCGGGAAAACCGGGGCAGCACCACGGCACACGCAATGCCGCGGCTTTCCACATATTCCGCCATGACCGGTGTATGAAACCCCCCCGTGATTGCGATTGCAGTCCGGAGCTGTGCGCGATCCATGTGTTTGAGAAGATTGTCTGCAAAAACAACGGACCGCTGCTGCGCGATCTCATAGGACTGCACCAGGACCTTGAGAAAATTTGACGCGCTCTTCAAGGAAGTTCTCGCGCTTTGGACCGTGAGATCTGCGTCCCGAAGTTCGCCCAGCTGGTTGATCAGGTCGTCCAACCAAACATCTGCACTGAGATCTTCGCTCTCTCCCTGGTGCGGGCCGGGCCAATTCTTCCACTCCAAGCGTTGCGCGCTCAGGTCTTCCAGACGCTCTAAGCGCAAAAGCACACGGGCCAAGGCTCTGCCGCGATCCCCTCCGGCAATTTGAAGGAGTTCGCGGTGCATGGCAAGGACTTCCGCGCGCAGTTGGTAAGCATCCAGGTGTGCGCGGGATTCCAAATACCAAGAGAAGTCCATGAGCCTTGCCGGAGGCACCATCTTTTCCCAGTCTGTAAAGTCGAACATCCATTGGTAGAACTCGGGTTTGTAGAAATCCCCGTTTTGAAAATCTTTGAGCTTGCGGGAGACTAATTGCTGGTCCCACTCGCGGCCTCCTTTTGCCAGGAAAACCGCGAGGCTCGAGAGAAAACTCCTTGTCTCAGTTTTGGCTTGGGCTTCGCTCACTTCCAGGGACTGGAGTTCGAGATCGAGGAATTGCGTGATTGCCGGATAGTCGCGGTCCACATCCATGCCCAGGGCATAGGCGCGCGTGAGGAGCAGGCCCAAATAAGCGCCCAAATCGAGTTCCTGATTTTGGAAGCGGCGGTAGTCTTCCCAGAGTTCCCGGTAATCTGCGGGCATGCGCGTCAAGGCCTGTGCAGCCCAGTCATGGATGGGCGCGAGCCAAGCTTGCAAGGCTTCCGCGTTGGTTTGGCCCTGTTCGAGCAGGGCTAACTGCCGAGCGTAAAGATCCGAAGATTCCAAACCCAGGATGGTGGCAAAGGGGTTCTCGGACATGAGCACAAATTCTTCCGGTGTGAAGCGCCCCTCGTTCAGAAGGTCCTGGGCCAAGGCCCGGCGCTCGGTGTCCTCGGCAGGCAGAAAGCGCAGCAGAGCGGGATCCGCCCAGCCGCCGGCACCCTCCGAGCCGATTAAAAAAATCCCGTAAGTTTCAATCAGGTAGGAAAGAATTTGGGCATTTTGATTTCGAAGGGCGGAGGAACTGTGATCCTCCTGCAGCAGAACTACGAGGCGATCCGGAGCGTGAGGATCTTCCGGCGGATGCCATTGATGGACCACACGTCCGAGTTCCGAAGGGATGCGAAATTCCGCGAGCCTGGGCACGCCCTGTGAAGGCGGAGCTTTTTGCATCCAGTGCGTGCGTTTGAGGGCAGGGACGTTGACGCGGGCGCCTAGGGCCGGGGAACAAAAGCTTAGGAGCAGAAGAAGGGAGAGGGCGAGACGCGCTCGCATGGCCTAGTCGACGATGGTTTCGCCGCCGTCGGCCCGGATGACGTTTCCGGTGACCCATTGGCTGCGTTCGTCGGCCAGCAGGAGCACAAGACCGGCAATATCTTCGGGAGTGGTCAGGCGTCCCGAGGGATTCCGCTTGCGCGCGCTTTCAAGCATCACATCATTGCCCGGGATCTTTCTCAGCGCCGGGGTGTCGGTCACACCCGCCATAATGGAATTGACGGTAATGCCCGCAGGGGCGAGCTCGGAAGCCAATTGCCGCGTATGCGACTCGAGCGCGCACTTGGCTGCGGAGACCGGGCCGTATGTGGGCCACACGCGCATGCTGCCGGCACTTGTCATGGAGAGCACACGGGCGCCTTTCCTTAATAAACCGGCGCGCACCAGTTCCTGGACCCAATACACCAGGCTGTGGGCCATGACATCGAGGGTCATGTCCATCTGGGGCCGCGTCACGGTCTCGTCGATCTTTCCCACAAAGGGTTTGAGGCTGCCGAAGGCCAGGGAGTGCAGGACAACGCGCAGGGTTCCGTTGGATTGCTTCAGTTCGTGGGCCATGGCCATGATGGAATCGGCGCGCTTGTCTTCGTCCGAAGCATTGATATTGAAGAACACTGCTTTGCGGCCCAAGGCCTTGATGTTCGCGGCAATCTTTTCGACATTGGCCAGGGTGGCCTTGCGATCCAAGTGCACCCCGAAGATATTGTAGCCGTTGCGCGCCAGCTCCAAAGCCGTGGCGCCCCCAAAACCGCTGGATGCGCCGAGGATCAAGCCCCAAAGCCCGGTGCCCGCACTTTCCTTTGCTGACAAGTCCCGCTCCTGTCCTTTTCCGAAAATAGTTCCAAATTGGTCCGGTTTCAGAATAATGTATAATACATCCCTTGCGCTGTCGAAGCAACACACCCTTTGGGAGGTGAAATGTCCAAGTCTGCGCGACTGATTTGCGCTGCGAGCGAAGCGAACTCGGATCTTTACTACCTGACCCGGTTCTTGGCGCCGGATTCATTTTGCTGCGTTGAGATAGACAATCATAAGATCCTTCTCATGAACGATTTGGAAGTTGACCGTGCCCGTGCCCAAGCGCAGGCGGACGAGGTTTTGTCCATTTCGGATCTGCAGAAGCAGATGGATCCCAAAGGCGAAACACCCCCCAAGTTGGCCGGCATCCTGGCCCATTTTTGCAACGGCCGCGGCGTGGAAAGTCTGAGTGTGCCCGCGGATTTTCCTTTGGCCTTAGCCGATGCCTTGCGCGAGACCGGACTTGAGGTTAAGGCGCATGCAGGGCCTTTTGTGGCAGGGCGTGAAGTGAAGAACAGCGCGGAGATCGAGGCCATTGAAGCCAGCCAGCGCGCCGCAGAGCGGGCTTTGGGCCGGGCTTTGGACCGGTTGCGGCAGTCGGTGACGGGCGAGGGGGACGTGCTGTATTGGGAGGGGGAAGTTCTTACAGCAGAGGCACTTAGGGATTTAATCCAAGGCAGTTTGTTTGAGGATCACTGCTCGGCCGATCACACGATTGTGGCTTGCGGAGAGCAGGGTGTGGATCCGCACAACCGGGGCAGCGGTCCCTTGCGCGCGCATCAAGCAATCATTTTGGACATCTTCCCGCGTTCCACCCAAACGCGCTATTGGGCGGATATGACGCGCACCGTAGTGCGCGGCCGGGCCGGTGATGCGATCAAACGCATGTATGAGGCGGTTTATGCGGGCCAGGAAACAGCATTTTCTTTGATCCGGGACGGGGCTTCGGGCGCGTTCATCCATCAAGAGGTCCTGCGCACATTGGAGGCTAAGGGATTTGAGACAGGTTTGAAGGACGGCCGCATGCAGGGATTTTTTCACGGCACCGGACACGGCGTGGGTCTGGATATCCACGAAAGCCCGCGCATTTCGCAATGCGATTCGACTTTGCGCGCCGGGAATGTGGTGACCGTGGAGCCGGGATTGTATTATGCAGGCGTTGGAGGAGTCCGTCTGGAAGATTTGGTGCTTGTCACCGGAGACGGCTGCCGCAATCTGACACAAATGGAAAAGTTGCTGGAGATCTAGGGTGTTCAGCACCCGTCGACTTTGGTTTACGGCACCGCTTGTGCGCTTCGAGACGCCGCTGCGCGGCTCCTCAGGGTGAGCGGCTAAACCAGACTGTGGTGCCGGACACCCCGGTCAACTAGAGCATGGGGGATTCAGCCGCCAAGTACACGATTCACCGGGTGCTCGACACCCGCCGCGAAGCTGAGTTCGTCATCACGAGGAGCGAAGCGACGCGGTGATCTGTGCGGGACAAAGATCCCTTCTCCGCCATAAGTCATGACGGCTCGGGATGACGCCTGCGCGGCACTCTGGTGTCAAGCACCTAGGCTGAACACCCGGTCAACCAGTACATCAACGACTGAAATCAAGGAGCTTTCAATGTCTGAACAAGCACACAAGCTGATCATCATCGGCGCAGGGCCTGCGGGTTGGACCGCAGCGATTTATGCGGCAAGGGCCAATCTTAAACCCCTCTTGTTTGAAGGACCCCAGCCCGGGGGCCAGCTCACCATCACAACCGATGTGGAAAACTTTCCTGGGTTTCCGGAAGGTATTATGGGGCCAGAGCTTATGGAGTTATTCAAAAAGCAGGCGGCGCGCTTTGGAACTGGGATTCAGAGTGTGGCTGTGGATTCAGCGGACTTCTCAAAGCGCCCTTTCAAGCTCAAGGCCGGAGGCCAGGATTACTTGGCGGAGACGGTGATCATTTCCACCGGGGCCTCGGCTCAGCTGCTGGGTTTGGAATCGGAGACGCGGCTCATGGGGCATGGCGTGTCCGCCTGCGCGACCTGCGACGGC